>JANMEM010000058.1:0-13754 GCA_031376985.1 Hyphomicrobiales bacterium | reverse complement strand
AATGTGCGTGGAGGCGGTGAAGAGCGGACTTAAAGGGGTGAGCGGCGTTATCGGCCATGGGCAAGCCAAAACCCGGCAGGAATTTTTGCTTCTTCAAACGTTGACGGTAGACATCCGCTGTTGCCGCTGTCAGCCAACCGCAATTGCGTCCCATGACTTCGTGGATCAGCAACATGCGCGGATTGGTGCTCTGCTCGTTCACCGAATTTTCCCAGAAGATTGCGCCCTGCTCTGCCGCTGTAACAGCGCCCAGCGTTTGCGCGATGGGGACCACGTCATTGTCGATGGTTTTGGGCAGGCCCACTACGGTGAGATTATAATTGTTGGAGGCAAGATAGGCCGCAAGATCTGCCGCCGTTGTATTGGTGTCATCACCGCCGATGGTGTGCAGAATGGTGATGCCGTCTTTCACCAATTGCTCTGCCGCCACATGCAGCGGGTTCTGGCCCTCAACCACCAGACCACGCTTGATGCAGTCCTTGACGTTGGTCAGCTTGACGCGCGAATTGCCGATGGGCGATCCACCATGCTGCGTCAGCACCAGCGCTGATTTCCGCACCGCTGCCGTCACCGGAATCGACCAGCCCTTGAGCAGGCCCATATAGCCGTTGCGATAACCAATGATCTCGGCCTTCGGCAGCTTCTTCGAATACATGTCAATGAGAAACCCAACCGAAGCCGAAAGACACGGTGCCAAACCGCCTGCCGTCAACAATGCGATTTTCTGTTTCTTGACTGCTAGTTTGGCCATGATGAACGTTCCTCAAAAAATGCCAGAAAAATGAATGCCCGCTTCCTAACTGAGTCAGATGAGAAACGCCAGATGGCTTGAACGTGCTATGTTCGGTCACTTGAGGAGAACTCACCATGAATACCGACGACCCTGTAAAACTGCTGGCCCAGCGCCTGTTGGAAAGCGACTACGCCAACATTCCCGCCCGGGAGCGCAAAGTCATTGAACGCGTGGCACGGAGGGTCGCCGTGTCCCGCGATACAAACATTGACCACGACAAGACCCTCACCTTCGGCGAAAGACTGGCAGACCGTGTCGCCAGTTTCGGTGGTTCCTGGACCTTCATGATTATCTTTGCGGGCGTGCTGATATTCTGGGTCGCACTCAATTCACTGATGCTGAGCCAGGGCTTTGACCCCTACCCCTACATTCTGCTCAATCTGTTCCTGTCGATGCTGGCATCCATTCAGGCCCCCATCATCATGATGTCGCAAAACCGCCAAGCCGCCAAAGACCGCCTTGATGCGGCACATGACTACGAAGTGAACCTGAAAGCCGAAATCGAAATCATGGCGCTGCATGAAAAACTGGACGAAATGCGCAGCAAGGAATTGGCGGAATTAATACGTCTCATGCCTCTGGTTACTCACCAGCACGTATAACCACCATCCACCGATACAATGCTGCCCGTCATCAAACTCGAAGCATTGCATGCCAAAAACAAAATGACCGACGCAATTTCTGATGGCTTTCCCATCCGCGCCATCGGCGTACCATCAATCCAGTGTTTGCTGATGTCTCCATCAAGGGCCACCTCCTTCGTCAAATCCGTTTCGATATAAGTCGGCGCAACCGCATTCACCCGCACACCACGAGCCGCCCACTCCGCTGCAAGCGAGCGCGTGAGATGGTGCACACCGGCTTTCGACGCATTGTAGTTCGCCTGTTCCTGTGGGTAGTTCACAATGTCGGCAGACATGGACCCAACGTTCACGATCACGCCACCACCCTGCTCCAGCATGGTCTTGCCAAACGCCCGACAGCACCAGAATACACCGTTGAGATTGACGTCGATCACCTTGTTCCAAGTGTAGTCATCCATGGTCTCGGCCGGTTTGAAAGAAATGGCAATGCCCGCATTGTTCACCAGCACATCAACCTTGCCATGCCGCTTGACGATTTCCGCCTGCACCTGTTCAACAGCGCGCGGGTCCGTCACATCCAGCACCACTGAGTCAGCTTTGCGGCCCTGTGCTTTCAACGCCGCCGCGGCCTTGACCGCTCCCGCTTCGTCCATATCCGTAATCACAACCAGTGCCCCCGCCTCACTCAAGGCCTCCGCTGTGGCAAATCCAATGCCCCGCGCCGCACCCGTAACCACCGCCACCTTGCCGTCCAGCTTGAACATGTCCAAGTACATCCAACGTCCTCCCGAAGCTGATTTTACGGTGTCAGACTAACGCGATGTTCGGGACAAAGAAGTGCTATTCTTGCAGGCTGGCAATCTGATTAAAAACAAGTCATATTGCTTAATTATTATACATATTTTTGACCGTGACCAAATGGCCCTCTCCCAAACCCTTGAATTCATTGCCAGGCTCATCTGGCATGGCCCCTGCAACTCCGCGTACAATCCTTAACGAGGCGTAAAACCACATGAAGAAGATCGAAGCCATCATCAAGCCTTTCAAGCTTGATGAAGTCAAAGAGGCGCTGCAACTGGTGGGCCTGCAAGGCATCACTGTAACGGAAGCAAAAGGCTTTGGCCGCCAGAAAGGCCACACTGAGCTTTACCGCGGCGCTGAATATGTTGTGGACTTCCTGCCCAAGGTCAAAATCGAAGTTGTGATTTCCGATGAGCTTGTAGACAAAGCCGTTGAAGCCATTCAAAACGCCGCCCGCACGGGTCGCATCGGGGACGGAAAGATTTTCATTTCCAACATCGAACACGCCATTCGCATCCGCACCGGTGAAGCCGGCACGGACGCGCTGTAATTTCGAAAACAACAAAGCCAGACCAAAGAGGACAACAATGGCCAAAGATACTCCAATTGAAAATGCCTTGAAAACCATCAAGGACAAGGACGTGAAATACGTCGACCTGCGCTTCACCGACCCGCGCGGCAAGATGCAGCATCTCACCATGGACATCAGCCAGATGGGCGCTGATGCATGGGAAGAAGGCCTGATGTTTGACGGCTCGTCGATTGCAGGCTGGAAGGCCATCAACGAGTCGGACATGATCCTGCGCCCCGACGCATCGTCCATTCACATGGACCCTTTCTACGCCCAGAACACCATGGCCGTCTTCTGTGACATCGCAGACCCGGGCACAGGCGAAGGCTATAACCGCGATCCACGCTCCATTGCCAAGCGCACCGAAGCCTATCTGCAATCCACCAAGCTGGGCGACACAGTATTCGTCGGCCCCGAAGCTGAATTCTTCGTATTTGACGATGTGAAATTCTCCACCGACCCCTACAAGACCGGCTTTGAACTTGATGGCGTTGAGCTGCCCAAGAACTCGGACCGCAACTACGAAAACGGCAACATGGGCCACCGTATGCGCACCAAGGGTGGCTACTTCCCCATGAACCCCATGGACTCAGCACAGGACATGCGCGGCGAAATGCTCAGTGTCATGGGTGAGATGGGCCTGTCGGTTGAAAAGCACCACCACGAAGTGGCCTCGTCCCAGCATGAACTCGGCACCAAGTATCAGCCGCTGACGATTGCTGCCGATCATATGCAGATCTACAAATACGTGATCCACAACGTCGCCCACTCTTACGGCAAAACCGCCACCTTTATGCCGAAGCCGATTTTCGGTGACAATGGTTCGGGCATGCATTGCCACTTCTCGATCTGGAAAGACGGCATTCCCCAGATGGCCGGCAATCAATATGCTGACCTCTCGGAAATGTGCCTCTACTTCATCGGTGGCGTCATCAAACACGCCAAGGCCCTGAACGCCTTCACCAACCCGTCAACCAACAGCTACAAGCGTCTGGTTCCCGGTTATGAAGCACCGGTGCTTCTGGCCTATTCGTCGCGTAACCGCTCAGCCTCGTGCCGTATTCCCTTCACGAGCAATCCAAAGGCCAAGCGCGTTGAAGTGCGCTTCCCGGATCCAACAGCAAACCCATACCTGTGCTTCTCGTCCATCATCATGGCGGGTCTGGACGGTGTGGCCAACAAAATCCACCCCGGCCCCGCCATGGACAAGAACCTCTACGACCTGCCACCCGCAGAACTCGCCAAGGTTCCAACGGTCTGCGGCAGCTTGCAGGAAGCCATCGACTCACTGGCAGCCGACCACGACTTCCTCACCAAAGGCGGCGTGTTCTCCAAGGACCAGATCGAGAGCTATCTCGAACTGAAACAGGAAGAACAAGACCGCTACCGCATGACACCGCATCCGGTGGAGTATGATATGTATTACAGCTGCTGAGTGCGGCGCAGCTACGGAATGCAAAACCCCGGTGGAGAAACCGGGGTTTTTTGTCACGCTTATTTCATTTGACCCCATCAGCATCTGGTTTTAGTTTGTAATAATGTTTCGCATTTGGGCCATCCGATCTGTTTTGCATTTTTGCATCGCCATCGGCTTGATTTTTTTGCCAATGGGAACAGCTTCTGCGACCATGGCTCAAATGACCAAAGTCGCAGCGATGCACGATGATTGCAACACGCCGAGCTGCTGCAAGGACATGAAATCAAACTGTATTCCCTCAGATGCTTGCATGACTGCAATTGTTACCTTTATGTTGCCAACGAGGGTTGTGGCGACGGCGACAAGCGTTGTTTCGAAACAAGTATTCTTTCTGAGTGAAACAGTGCTCGCGGAAACAACCGCCGTTCCCCTGCGAAGACCTCCACGCATTTGATCCATAGAAACTGACCGAGCGGGCAGCGCTTTGCGTTGTATGCGCTTTTCATTTTTTCAAAGGATATTCCCATGCGTATTTTCTTCAAACTCGTTTTGAGTCTATTTCTCATTGCTTTCGGCAGTGTGGGTGGCTTTTTTGCCGCCACCAAGTATCGTTCACAACTGGAAGCCATGGCGTCGCAAGTCATGGAAGTCGCGGCGAATACCACCCCTGAACGTAAAGTTCTCTTTTACCGTAACCCCATGGGTGAGCCGGATATTTCCGCCGTACCCAAAAAGGACTCCATGAACATGGATTATATCCCTGTCTATGAAGGTGATATTCCGGAAAAGTCGGGCGCACTTCAGCCCACAACACTCAAACCTGAAAAGGAAATGGTTGCGGAAGGGGAGAAAAAAATCCTCTACTACCGCAATCCCATGGGCCTGCCTGACACATCGAAAGAGCCAAAAAAAGATTCAATGGGCATGGATTATATCCCTGTATATGAAGATGCAGACAGTGGCCCAGCCGATCCGTCTATCGTCAGGATCAGCGTCGAAAAAGTTCAGCGCGCCGGAGTGCGCACTGAAACAGTCGAAAAGCGTATTCTATCTGAACCCCTGCGCGTTCCCGGAACTGTGGCTCTGGATGAACGGCTGGAACGGTCCATCACCATCCGCACCGAAGGCTTCATTGAAAAAGTCTATGCCGGAGCAACGGGACAACATGTGCTGGCGGGTGAACCGCTGTTTCGCATCTACAGCCCGCAAATAGTCCAGGCAGCTGTGGAGTATCGACTTGCGGCGGCAGCTGGCCAGAAAGCTGTGGGTGCGAAGAAACTTCGCAATTTCGACGTGCCGGAATCATACATCAAGTCCATTCCAACCACTGGCGATATTCCTTTGTCGCTCGATTGGCCATCGCCTGTCGACGGCGTATTGATGAGCAAAAACATTGTTGTGGGGGCCCGCGTCATGCCGGGCGACGAACTCTATCGTTTGGCCGACGTGTCCAACGTCTGGGTCATCGCCGATGTGCCTGAACAGGATGTAGGTCGTGTGGCCATCGGAAATCCCGTCAGCATTTCTGTTCGTGCCTACCCGGGCGAAACATTTCTGGGAAAAGTAGCGTTCATACTGCCTGAACTGAAAAAGGAAACCCGCACGGCACAGGTCCGCATCGAGTTGCCCAATCCCAATCATCGGCTTCTGCACAGCATGTATGCCGATGTGGATATTGATACGGGCAGCACCGCCGCCGTCATGGCCGTGCCAGATTCTGCAATCATTGACAGCGGCAACAAGCAGGTGGCGATACTCGAAGTGGGTGAAGGACGCTACAGGCCACAGCCTGTGAAGTTGGGCCGTCGCGGTGGTGGGCATGTTGAAGTGCTTGCAGGCCTCGCAGTCGGCGATAAAATCGTCACCCGTGCCAATTTCCTCATCGATGCCGAAAGTAATCTGCAAGCCGCATTTACAGCACTCGTTGCCAATGGAACGACTGCGCAATGATTGCTAAAATTATTGAATGGTCGGCACGAAATGTTGCTTTCGTGCTGATCGGAACCATGTTTCTCACCTTGGCCGGACTCTATGCCGTGTGGACAACGCCGCTGGACGCCATCCCGGATTTGTCCGACACGCAAGTCATCGTTTACACCGAATTCTCCGGCCAAGCGCCGCAAGTGGTGGAGGACCAGGTCACCTATCCGCTGACCACATCACTGCTCAGCGTTCCCAAATCCAAAGTGGCGCGCGGCTTCTCGTTCTTTGGCGTGTCTTTTATTTATATCATTTTTGAAGATGGCACCGATCCTTATTGGGCTCGCTCCCGCGTGCTTGAATATCTGAACGCGGCGGGCAGGCGGTTGCCGCAAGGTGTGACACCAACGCTGGGACCAGACGCCACAGGCGTGGGCTGGGTCTACCAATATGCGCTGACAGGCAAAGGCCTTGACCTTGCAGACTTGCGCACAACACAAGATTGGCAAATGCGATATTCCCTCGCCAAGGCTGATGGTGTTGCAGAAGTGGCAGGCGTCGGCGGCTTCGTCAAACAATACAGCATCGTTGTTGATCCACGCCGCTTGCAGAGCTTTGGCATTTCCCTCGCCACTGTGCGCAATGCCATACGCGACAGCAATATGGACGTGGGTGGGCGTTCCGTCGAAATTGCCGAAACTGAATATGCCGTGCGCGGCCGAGGACTGTTCCGCAATGTTGGCGACATCGAAAACATTGTCCTCAAGGCAAACGCCGGCACTCCGGTTTTGATGAAAGATGTGTCCCGCGTAGAATTTGTGCCGGACGAGCGACGCGGCATTACAGAACTCAATGGCGAAGGTGAAGCCGTCGGGGGCATTGCCATCCAGCGTTATGGTGAAAATGCTTTGTCAGTCATCGACAATGTCAAAAAAAGCATTGAGGATGTGAAGTCCAGCCTTCCCGCTGGCACCGAAGTGGTCACCGTTTATGACCGTTCGACATTGATCCACCGCGCAATCGAAACCTTGAAGGGCACACTGCTCGAAGAAAGCGTCATCGTCGCCATCGTGTGTTTTGTATTCCTGGTGCATATTCGAAGCGCCATGGTTGCCATACTCATGTTACCCGTTGGCATATTGATGGCCTTCGCAATGATGCGCTTGCTGGGCTTGTCCTCCAACATCATGAGCCTCGGCGGCATAGCCATTGCCATCGGTGCCATGGTCGATGCTGCCATCGTCATGATCGAGAATGCCCACAAACATCTGGAACGGGCGGAGCCTGGAAAATCGCGATTGGAGGTGTTGATTAAGTCATCGAAAGAAGTAGGCCCTGCCCTGTTCTTTGGTCTGCTCGTGATCACCGTGTCGTTCCTCCCGATCTTCACACTGGAAGCGCAGGAGGGTCGCCTGTTCAAACCCTTGGCCTACACCAAAACTTTCTCCATGGCCGCAGCGGCGTTATTGTCGATCACGCTGGTGCCCGCACTCATGCTGATTTTTGTGCGCGGGCGGATCATTGCTGAGCGGCGCAATCCACTGAATCGCCTGCTGATCTGGATTTACCGGCCTGTGATCGCAGGCGTGTTACGGGCCAAGATTTTCACGGTTGTCGTCGCCATTGCCGTGCTGGGCATCACCTACTGGCCCGCCAAGCAATTGGGGTCAGAGTTCATGCCGACACTGAATGAGGGCGTGCTGTTCTATATGCCCACAACATTGCCAGGATTATCTGTCACCAAGGCAGCGGAACTGTTGCAATCGCAAAACAAGATCATCAAGTCATTTCCCGAAGTGGAAACCGTTTTCGGCAAGGCAGGCCGCGCCTCAACTGCGACTGATCCCGCACCAACCGAAATGATTGAAACCGTCGTCAATCTCAAACCCAAGGAGCAATGGCGACCCGGCGTTACAGTCGATACGCTCATCGCCGACATGGACAAGTCCTTGCAGTTCCCGGGCGTATCGAATGCCTGGACCATGCCGATCAAGGCCCGCATTGACATGTTATCGACAGGCATACGCACACCAGTGGGCGTCAAGGTTTTTGGTCCAGACCTCAAGGTGATTGAAGGTTTAGGCCGTCAAATCGAACAAGCCCTCCGCACCATCCCCAGCACATCAAGCGCATTCGCTGAACGAGTCATCGGGGGTTACTATCTGGAAATCACGCCAGACCGCGAACAACTCGCCCGCTATGGCCTGATGATTGCCGACGTTCAGGACACCATTGCCATGGCGCTGGGGGCTGAAACCATCACCACGGCGGTTGAAGGCCGCGAACGCTACGCCGTGAACTTGCGACTGCCACGGGATTTCCGCAGTGATCCAGAAGCCATCAAACGCAATGTGCGCGTCACCAATGCCGAAGGTGTGTCGGTTCCGTTGGGCGACATCGCCAGTATTAAACTGACAACCGGCCCCTCAACCATCCGCACCGAAAATGCGCAGCTGGCCGCTTACATCTTTGTTGATACCAGAGACAGTGACATTGGCGGTTACGTGGCCGAGGCCCAACGCGTTGTCGCCGAGAAAGTGGTGTTTCCTCCGGGCTATTACGTGACATGGAGTGGACAGTTTGAATATCTTCAACGCGCCAAGGCACGGCTCATCATTGTTGTGCCCGTAACCTTGTTGATCATTTTCTTTCTGCTGTTTCTGAACTTCCGGAAATTGACGGAAACCCTGATCGTCATGCTGTCGCTGCCCTTCTCGCTTGTCGGCGGATTGTGGCTGATGTGGTGGATGCACTTCAATTTCTCGGTAGCGGTTGCCGTGGGCTTTATCGCACTGGCAGGTGTTGCCGCTGAAACCGGAGTGGTCATGCTGATCTATCTCGAAAACTCTCTGAGAGAGTGGCGGCACCGTGCAAAAGAGGAAGGTCGACCATTTGACAAGACCGATCTCTACGGTGCCATCATGGAAGGCGCTGTAGACCGCGTGCGCCCCAAGATGATGACAGTCGCCGCCATCATGGCGGGGTTGTTGCCAATCCTGTGGAGCAACGGAACAGGCTCCGAAGTCATGCAACGCATCGCCGTCCCCATGATCGGCGGCATGGTGTCATCCACACTGCTGACACTGATTGTGATCCCGGCGATTTTTGCGCTGGTCGAGGGTGCGAGATTGCGGAGGGGTGTTCAGGTCGAACCATAACACCAAGAGCGGCGTGTCCGGCCCTTTGAAGCTAAAACTTCGGAGGTATGTTTTGGTTCAATCTGAAAAGATTTCCTGGATCAAACCGTGCTTTCAACCGCTGGAGTCGGTCAAATTTTTCGGCGCCATAGGCCTGTGCCGCCACGTCACCGCCAACATCTGCCTGTTCGTTCACATAGTTACCTTCCATCGATAGGGTGACCAGCTGTGCCGCTATGCTGCGTCCCCATGTCAGGCAGACCGAATCTAATTTCGGATCATCCCAAATCGGTTGCACAATCCAGTAATATTGCGCCGCACGTCCCGTATAAGCCGTTGCGCCTTCACTGATATCACTGATCGCTCCACCCAGTTGAAGCACGTAGATTTCAGAGTCAGGGCTCGGCGAGGACCGCACTGCCGCTGTCATGCAGTCAATGACTTCATCTGACAGTTCGGCGAGATAGCCACCCTTGGCATAATAGCGGCGTCCCCAGCGCGCATGCTCATCAGAGCGGCTTTGAAATGCGATAAAATCCGAGAGACCACACACGCCAGAACCTGTCCCCGCCAAACTGCCAAATGGCGAAACCAGAGTCATGCCGTCATCAGCTGCTCCTGAATGGAAGGCTGAAACACTCAAACCTTTATCCGTAAGGTTGAATGCCGTCGTCAGTTCCCGCGGAGCAGACTGCGCGTAGTCGGCAAATTGGCGCAGCGCATTGTGACTGCGAGACAAATCATAGGCCCATGTGCCCGTCGTCACAGCTCCCAACTCACGCATGTTGAAGTGGAATTTTGTGGCAATGCCAAAATTGCCCCCGCCTCCCCGCAGGCCCCAGAAAAGTTCAGGTTCGGTATTGGCACTGGCTTCAACAATATCGCCATTTGCTGTCACAATCTCAACCTTCAAAAGGTGATCTATTGTCAGCCCGAATCTTCGGCTCAACCACCCCATGCCGCCACCCAGTGTCAACCCGGCTGCACCCGTGTGTGACACAACACCTGCCGGAACAACCAACCCATGAGCTATCCCTGCCTTGTCAAGACCGCCAAGCAAGGTTCCGCCAGAAACAATCGCGGTTGCGGAAACCGGATCAATAACAACCTCGTCAAGATTTGAAAGATCAATCATCACGCCACCGTCACAGGTTGACAGGCCGGGGAGGCTGTGGCCTCCACCCCTCACCGCCACAATGCTTAGATGTCGGCGTGCTGAATTGATTGCACTGCGGATATCTTCGATATTGTTGACACGAATAATGGCTGCTGGCCTTTTGTCAGTCATGCCGTTCCAAACGCGGCGTGCCGATTCATAACGGCTGTCATCTGGCAACATCAGGCTGTCCGGAGAAACGGAGACGCTCAGTTCATGGGCAAGAAACGAAGTGTTCATGATGCCTCCTCTGCCCCCGTGTGAAGACTGAATTCGACCAGCGTAAAAGTCAATATCGCCTGATTGGGCAAGAATATGAGATGCCAAGGTTTTCACTTTTGCATCCACGATGCGTGTCCTATCGTAGAACTAATGAAAGGAGCCATGCCATGATGATGACTCGCAGGACTTTGTTGGGTGGGCTTCCTATTGCGGCCTCACTCGCCCTTACAACCAAAACTCATGCCACCACTACCTTCAAACCCATACCCACGCAATTCCTCGCCGCTCTCGGAAATCCGCTGGCCAACAGCGGTGTGGGCGCTGAAAACTGGGGGCTGTGGACGCTTGATCCGGGGCCGCGCGGGGTACGACTTGGTAATTTTTCGCAATTGGTGGCCAATGGCAACATGGCCCCTGCCCAGTGGAAATTCGATGCGTCCTCTTGGTGGCTTGAGGAACATGGTTTGGTGATGGAGCAACCGGACGCAAAAGTGGCCCCCGGCAGATACCTCGTCACAGGTGATCGCATTGTGCAGACCACGCTCACCATCCACGAAAAAGATGCAAGCGGCAGCCAGCGCTGGGAGCTGGCGGACAAAGCAGTGCTTTACGACGTTACTCATTTGCGCTGTCGTTCCGCCCGCTACACGCCCGACGCATCTGGCAAGGCCTGCACGCCCGCATCAGTAAATCAGGATAATTTTCCGGTAGACCCCGGCGCTGCCATGCCAGCCGTCAGCGGCTGTGACAAACAGGACTTTGCTGTGTTGTTTGTGGTGGGAATTGAGGAGTAGGCCTCTCACAAACAAAAATGTCACATCCTTGTCACGTTGCGATCTTAGCCAAACCGCACGTTTAGAAAACAAGGATCATAGCGATGTTGAAATCTGTCCTCTGTGCTGGCGTCATGCTGTCTGCAATGTCACTCGTACTTCGCGCCGAAACCGCTCTGCCGCAAACCACCGATTCCTACTTCGTCACGGCACAGGCAGAACTGGCGGCACGTCTCGCCCTGAAGCCCAACACCAACAAAGCCAAGAACATCATCCTGATGATCGGCGATGGCATGGGCATTACCACGGTCACGGCATCACGCATTTATGGTGGCCAGAAGGCAGGCAAAGACGGTGTGTCCAACAATCTCAACATGGACATGTTCCCTTACGTTGCCCTGTCCCGCACTTATAGCGCTGACTCGCAAGTGACGGACTCAGCCCCTTCGGCCTCGGCCATGACCACAGGTGTAAAATCCAACAATGAAATGCTGGGCCTGACAGCGGCAGCAGTTTACAAAGACTGTGCAACCGAAAAGCCGAATGTCGTAACGTCGATTTTCGAAACCGCCGAAGCCAAAGGCTTGGCAACCGGCATCGTCACGACGACACGCATCACCCATGCCACGCCGGCCTCAACCTATGCCCACAGCGTGAACCGCGACTGGGAAAGCGACAAGGACATGGGCGCTGAGGCTGGCAAGGGTTGCAAGGATATCGCCGATCAATTGATCAACTGGCCCGCAGGCGATGGCTTTGAAGTGGTGCTCGGCGGTGGCCGTCTCAAGTTCTTGCCGGACGATGTAGCAGATCCTGAAAATGACAAAAAGAAGGGCGACCGCAAAGACAAGCGCAACCTCATTGAGGAATGGACGAAGAAGGACAATAACCATGTCTTTGTCATGGACAAGACAGGCTTCGACGCTGTTGATGTGAAATCCGGCGCGAAGATGCTCGGCCTCTTCGAAACATCACATATGCAATATGAAGCCGACCGGGCCAAGGACAAGGGCGGCGAACCCTCGCTTGCAGAAATGACAGCCAAAGCTATTTCCCGCCTGCAACAAAGCGACAAGGGCTACATCCTCATGGTGGAAGGTGGCCGCATAGACCATGCCCACCACGCCACCAACGCGGCGCGCGCACTCGAAGACACACTGGAATTTGACACTGCCGTGAAAGCCGCACTCGACGCAACCAACCGTGAAGACACCCTCATCATTGTCACGGCTGATCACAGTCACACATTGACCATGGCGGGCTATGCCAAGCGCGACACGCCAATACTTGGTTTGGTGAAAGAACAAGACGGCAAGAACACTCTCGCCAAGGATGGCAAGCCCTATACAGTCCTCGGTTATGCCAATGGCCCAAGCGCCGTGTTTGCCGGCATGGAAGAGGGCGAGACGGAAGCAAAGCCCGCAGGCAGCCGTGCCGATCTCACCCTCGCCAACACCGCCAATCTGGAATACTTGCAGCCCTCGCTGGTTCCACTTGAAAGCGAAACCCATGGTGGCGAGGACGTGGCAATCTATGCCAATGGTCCAATGGCCCACCTGTTCAGCGGAACAGTGGACCAGCAATATATCTATCACGTGATGATGGAAGCCTCAGGCCTGAACAAATAGGACTACCAGTTGACCCTCAGGCGAGATGCCACTAGCGTCTCGTCTGATTTCAATCTGGAGGTCATGCCATGAGATTTTCCACAGCCTGTGCCTTGTGTGTTTTCAGTCTTGTCATGATCGAAAGAGCCTGTGCTGATGACGGTGTGCCACTTAAAGGAACAGCATTTCTCGACGTAGAAGGCTGCGCCAAGGGGTTGAAAGCTTCAACGTGTGTGTTGTCGTTTCAGCTCTCGGGCAAGGCAGCAAAGTTGCTCTTCGACGGAATGGCGGTGAAAGCCGTAAAAGAGGAATGTACGGGCGGCATGGAAAAGTCAGACGGCAAAGGCCTGCATTGTATCAAGTCAAGCGATGGTACCTATGACTGTGACTTTGGCTACACCTTTTCAAAAAAGGCCTTTACCGGCAGCACCGTTGATTGTTGAAGCAATGGCTTTTGCCGCAACATAAGCTGTCGAAAAACACGCCTGCAACAGATAGCCCCCTGTGGGCGCGTCCCAGTCCAGCATTTCACCCACCACATAGGTGTTGGGAAATTTTCGCAACCGGAAAGTCTCATCGACTTCTGACGCCGCTACTCCGCCCGCCGTGGAAATAGAGCGACTGATACCGGCTGGGCCAAGTGTTGAAATCGTTATAGCTTTCGGACTTTCGCTTGCGCCCTCGCGCATCAATGAAATCCCGACAGGCGTCAATCCCGCAGCTTTTCGCAAATAATTGCTGCGCGATTGCTTGCCCTGCGGAAATGCCATGCG
>JANMEM010000042.1:0-3235 GCA_031376985.1 Hyphomicrobiales bacterium | reverse complement strand
GTGGGGGAAACCGTGGGTTATACGGTGCGGCTGGAACGCAAGGTATCTATCCGTACACGGATTGAAGTTGTCACCGAGGGCATTCTCACGCGACGACTGCAAAGTGATCCGGAATTGTCTGACACCGGGCTTCTGATTTTCGACGAATTTCATGAGCGCTCGCTGGACGGGGATTTGGGCTTGGCACTGTCGCTTGATGTGCAGCGCGGGCTTCGTGACGACCTCAAGATCATGGTGATGTCAGCCACACTTGATTCAGAGAAGTTGTCCACGCATCTGGAGTCAGGTCCGGTGATTTCGGCCAAGGGGCGGATGTTTTCTGTTGATGTGGTGCATCTCGACAAGACTTCGCGATTTACACTGGCCGATGATACGGTGAAAGCAGTTTTGCGAGCTTTGCGCGAAGTCTCGGGCAGCTTGCTGGTATTCCTGCCGGGAGAAGGTGAAATTCGCCGGGTCGAAGAACAGCTTGCAAGGGCCAACCTCGCGTCCAACATTGACGTTCGCCCGCTCTATGGTGCCATGGCGTTGCAGGCGCAGGATGAGGCCATTCGCGCTTCACCGGAAGGTCGGCGAAAAATTGTATTGGCCACGACGATTGCGGAAACATCCCTGACGATTGAAGGGATCGAGGCTGTCATTGACACCGGGCTGAAACGGGTGCCGCGTTTTGATCCGGCGGCGGGCATGACATCGCTGGAAACCGTGCGCGTGTCGCAAGCCTCTGCTGAACAGCGCAAAGGCCGTGCGGGTCGTTTGGGTCCGGGGCGCTGTTACCGCATGTGGCCGGAGGCTGAAACACGGGCACTTGCCGCCCATGATGAGCCTGAAATGCGCTCGGCGGATTTGTCTGGCCTCGTGCTGGAGATGGCGCGTTGGGGCGTGACCACGCTTGATGGCTTGCCCTGGTTTGAGGTGCCGCCGCGGGCAGCATTCGGCCAGGCACAGGATTTGTTGAAACGGCTGGGCGCAATTGATCCACACAATGCGATTACGTCCCATGGTCGGTTCATGGCGGAGCTGCCGCTTCATCCCAGACTATCTCATATGGTGGTTGCGGGGAAAGCCAAAGGTGCGGGGCATTCGGCTGCTGAGATTGCAGCTCTCTTGTCAGAACGAGATGGCGCGGCTCGTGATGCTTCGATTGATGTGGAGCAACGGCTGATGATGTTGCGAGGGACTGCGAAAGACCGCTGGAAGCAAACTGTAAGGCAAATCCGTGATCAGGCTTCACTGAAGGATGATACAGCAAATATTTCCCACGGTGTGCTGGTGGCTCTAGCCTATCCTGATCGTATCGGGCGTAAGCGCGGCTCTCGCTTTCAATTGTCCGGCGGTGGTGGCGCTTTTTTGCCGGAGCATGACAATCTCAACAAGTCGGATTGGTTGGCCATCGCCACGCTGGATGGCGCTGCGGGTGACGGCAAGGCACGGTTGGCTGCGGCTTTGACGGATCGCGAGATTGAAACTCATTTTGCAGACTTGATCACTGAAACCGAAGGGATATTTTGGGATGCCAAGACCAATGCCGTAAAGGCCGGGCTGACGCGCAAACTCGGGGCTATAGTGCTGCAGGAAAAGCCAGCGCAAAAGATTGATCCTTCACTCACGGCAGCTGCGATGCTGGAGGGCGTGAGGTTGATGGGACTTGCCAGCTTGCCATGGATCGAGACAGCCCGCGGTTTTCAGGCGCGTGTCACATTTCTGCGCCGGGTCATGCCCGATGCGGGATTTCCGAATATTGCAGCTGAAGCGCTTCAGGCAACACTCGAAGAGTGGCTATTACCCTATCTCGAGGGCATGCTGCGAAAATCAGATTTGGCGCGCCTTGATCTGTTGCAACTTCTCCAAGGTCAGGTGCCTGGAGACCTGTTGCGTCGGATCGATAAATTGGCACCGCAGAAAATGATTGTTCCGGGTGGCGGCAGCTATCGCATTGACTATGATGTGGAGGGAGACCCCGTGTTAAGTGTGCGCTTGCAGGAAATGTTCGGCATGACCACTGCCCCGCAAGTGGCCGATGGCCGGGCGCGTTTGAAAGTCGTCTTGCTATCTCCCGGCATGAAACCGGTGGCGGTGACGCAATCCCTCGAAACGTTTTGGGTGCAGGGTTACCCTGATGTGCGCAAAGACATGCGGGGGCGATACCCAAAGCATTCATGGCCGGAAGACCCGCTGACGGCAACGGCGGTGGCACCACGGCGGCTCAGGTAGCAGCCTTACCCCTCCACTGCACCAACACGACCGCCGACAACAGCAAGGCCGCACCAACCCAGCCAATTGCACCCAAGCGCTCTCCCAGCATGATGTGGCCCGCTGCGGCGGAGAACAGGGTTTCAGTTGAAAGCAGAATGGACGCATGGGTGGCGGGTATGTAGCGGACGGCGCTGGCGATGATGGCATAGCAAACTGCACTGGCCAGAAGCCCGACATAAAGAATAGAAGGTGCCGCAGCTTTGACGGAAGGCCAATTGATGTCTTCGAGCGCAAGTGCAGAGCCCCAGCCCAGAACCGCCAACACAACGAACACCAGACAGGTAATTTGCATGGGTTTGGCGTGGGATGCGGCCTTGCTGGTAATCACCATATAAAGGGACCAGAAAATAGCAGACAGGGCAATCAGCATATCGCCCCTGGAAAAGGCATTGGTGCTCCCCCCACCAAGAGCCCAGATGCCACAACTGGCCAACAGAACGGCGACCCACAGTTTTGGCGTCGGCTTCTGGCCCATGAGCAGCCACAACAACAGGGGCGTAATCACCACGTAAAGCGCCGTGAGAAAACCCGTATTGGTGACGGTGGCGGTTGAAATGCCGTTTTGTTGGAGAACTCCTGCAAAGAAAAATACAAAGCCACCTGCAACTGCAAGCGGCACAGCCTTTCTAAGAGGTGTTGTATTGCTGCGCGCTTCGTAAAAGGCAAAGGGCGCCAAGGCCAAAGCGGCCAATACGCCGCGCAGGCCGAGAAACTGCAGCGGCCCCACATGGTCCATTGCGGATTTCTGGAAGTAAAACGCGGTGCCCCAGAATATGGCGGCGAGTAGCACAAGCAGGGAAGCGGTCAGGCGGGACATGGACCACGACCTAAAGCGGCTGCCCTGCGACGGCAAGGGCCAAGTGCAGCGGCTTGACCTTGAGGGCCGCCCCTGCCAAACGACGCGCCATGACCGACCTCTCCCACATCCGCAATTTTTCCATCGTCGCCCATATTGACCATGGCAAGTCCACCCTGGCGG
>JANMEM010000030.1:0-1931 GCA_031376985.1 Hyphomicrobiales bacterium | reverse complement strand
TAGAATGGTTCACGCTCGACGGCATAGGCAAATCTGCCGCACGGTTCGATTTTGCCAAACTCGAAAACCTGAACGGTCATTACATCCGCAACTCAGATGATACAGAATTGCTGTCGGCGTTTGTGGCCTTCCTGCCCCACGTCGCAGGTGGTCCAGAAATGCTGGTCCGCATTGACGATGTAATGAAAGCCAAGCTTCTAAAAGCCATGCCTGGCCTCAAAGAGCGCGCCAAGACCCTGGTCGAACTCAAAACCTCTGCCGCCTATCTTTTTGCGCAACGACCCTTACCAATGGACGAAAAAGCCAGGGCCTTGCTCAATGACGAAGGCAAGGCAGCACTCGCGGGACTAATGCCCGTGTTGTCGTCTCCAGCGGAATGGTCTGCCCAAGCCCTCGAAGCAGCAGTCAAAACCCACGCCGAAACCACAGGACTGAAACTCGGAAAACTCGCCCAGCCACTACGCGCGGCTCTCACAGGAACCTCCACATCGCCCGGCATTTTTGACGTGTTGGAGGTATTGGGAAAAGAAGAAAGTCTGGGTCGGATAGGCGATCACGCGGCGGGTTGAACGTTTCGCACAGGGCTGCCCGTCTGTGAACATTGCAGCAGCAACATTGACCTTATTGTTGCGCTGCAATATCATACGTCCAAAGGGAGATGATCATGGCTGAAACCACCAAAAGTGCGACACTGACACTGGACGGAACGGCTTATGAGTTTCCGGTTCAGAAGGGCACCATCGGGCCTGACGTGATCGACATCGGCAAACTTTACGCCACCACCAAAGCCTTCACGTTTGACCCGGCCTTCACATCCACAGCCTCTTGCCTGTCCGCCATCACCTATATTGACGGTGATGCAGGTGTATTGCTCTATCGCGGCTATCCTATCGAACAACTCGCAGAGAAGGGCGACTTTCTCGAGACATGTTACCTGCTCTATTACGGTGAATTGCCAACGCCCGCCCAGCGCAAGCAGTTTGAAAAGAACATTACCTATCACACCATGGTCAACGAACAGATGGTGTTGTTCTTCCGGGGCTTCCGCCGTGATGCCCACCCTATGGCCGTCATGGTGGCCGTGGTTGGCGCATTGGCTGCATTCTATCACGACTCGACAGATGTCAGTGACCCGCGCCAGCGTGAAATCGCGTCGCACCGGATGATTGCCAAGATCCCGACGATTGCCGCCATGGCCTTCAAATATGCCATTGGCCAGCCTTTTGTTTATCCGCTGAATTCACTCGATTACGCATCAAACTTTCTGCGCATGTGCTTTGCCGTGCCGTGCGAAGACTATGTAGTAAATCCTGTGCTGGCCCGTGCCATGGACCGGATTTTCACCCTGCACGCTGATCACGAACAGAACGCTTCAACGTCGACCGTGCGTCTCGCGGGGTCTTCGGGTGCCAATCCGTTCGCCTGCATCGCCGCAGGCATTGCCTGCCTGTGGGGACCAGCGCACGGCGGAGCCAATGAAGCTGCTTTGAAGATGTTGGAAGAAATAGGGACTGTCGACAAAATTCCGGCTTTTATCGAGAAGGTGAAAGACAAGTCATCGAATGTAAAATTGATGGGCTTTGGTCATCGCGTCTATAAGAACCACGATCCGCGTGCCACCATCATGCAGAAAACGGCTTATGAGGTGTTCGACGCCTTGGGTGTGGAAGATGATCCGCTGCTGGAAGTCGCCAAGGAACTGGAGCGCATTGCCTTGCACGATGACTATTTCATCTCGCGCAAGCTCTATCCGAATGTGGATTTCTATTCGGGCATCATTCTGCGAGCCATGGGTTTTCCAACGTCAATGTTCACCGTGCTGTTCGCTGTTGCCCGCACCATCGGTTGGGTGTCGCAATGGAAAGAAATGATCGCCGAACCGAACCAGAAAATCGGCCGTCCTCGCCAGCTCTATGTGGGCGCCGAAAAGC
>JANMEM010000025.1:0-3125 GCA_031376985.1 Hyphomicrobiales bacterium | reverse complement strand
AACGGCAGGCACGCCAACCGCCACTGGCACGCTAACTGACACAGATGTTGACAACGCGACCAACAGCTTCACGGCCTCGTCAGGTTCATCCACATATGGCAGCTATGTCATGACGGCCGCTGGCGTATGGACCTACACTCTGAACAACGCCAACACGACAGTGAATGCCCTGAATGCCAGCGGCATTTTAACCGACTCGTTCAACGTGACCACGGCAGATGGCACCAGCCAGACCGTCAGCGTCACCATCAACGGAGCCAATGATGCCGCCGTCATTGCAGGTATAAGGACTGGCAGTGTAACCGAGGCAGGCGGAGTTGGCCAACCCGGCACGCCAGCTGTTAGTGGCACGCTGACCGATACGGATGTTGACAATATCCTTAACAGTTTCACAACCGTAGCGGCAGGAACTGCCAGTATGGCTGGATATGGCACGTACGCAATGACGGCGGCTGGCGTGTGGACTTACACACTCGACAATTCCAACAGTGCAGTGCAGGCCCTAACCACGGGCAGCATACTGACAGACCAAATTACAGTGACAACGGTGGATGGCACTGCTCAAATTATCAATGTTACCATCAATGGCACCAATGATGCGGCAACTGACATAATCCTAACCTATGGGGGTTCTCCAGGAAACTCGTTACCGAATGGTGTTTTCGGCCAAATGTCGGTGCTCGATCCCGATGGTGGCGCGGCATATACATACGCGGTTCAAACATTGACGGCAACAACGCTTGCCGGTGGTGCGGCTGTCAACTTCGCTGGAGATATCACCATAAGTTCAACAGGCGCGATTAGCGCTTCTAATTTAGACGATGATCGTGATTACGAAGTGACCATTCAAGTCACGCAAGGAACGGCCACTTTCCTCGAAAATTTCAGCGTTATAACGGGCACGAATGGAGGTGACACGATCAATGGCACTTATATCACGGGTGATGACGTTATATTTGCACAAGGTCAAGGTGACACTATTTTTGCAGGATCGGGAAATGACTCTGTCTTCGGTCAATCCGGAGACGATTCAATTCATGGAGGCACTGGCAATGACGTGATGGCAGGGGGTGCAGGAAATGACATCTTCTACTTTGATACCGTTTTGAGCCAGACCACAAATGTTGATACCATCAGAGACTTTGACGCAAGCAGTACCGACAAAATTGCATTGGATCATTTGATTTTCACGCAATTGACTGCAAGCAACCCTTTGGCAGCGGGCAGCTTCGTTGCCAATGCGGGCGGTGTGGCAATCGACGGCAACGACTACATCCTCTATGACACTGGCACCGGCAGTCTTTATTATGATGCTGACGGCAGCGGTACTGGAGCGAAAGTCTTATTCGCGACTTTGACGCTAAGCGGTATTTCAGGTGCAGTGGATTCGCCAGACTTTTTCGTGATCTAGAGCATCGCGCGGTCATTTGTAACTGTAGCCAACTATCGTAAAGAAGTTGGAATATTGAGCTTATCATAAGAATACGGGGGAGTTTGGACTGAGCTTGCCATTTCAGCCTCGAATGGTATGCGGGATTTATAGCTCAGCGTTGAATAAGGCCCGCATGCATCTCAAAAGGTGTCGATACGGCTGCCAAGTGCCAAATGGGCTTGGAATAGTGATTAATGCGAAGCTCTTCAAATGAGTTCAAATTTAATGGTTTTAAAGGCGGTATCAACCACGGCGTTTTCCCAGCGGTTACCTTTGCCCATGGTAAAGACTGTCGAGCCTTGAGATTGCAGAAACCACTGCTAGTCACCAGAACAATATAGGACGCCACCATTTATTCAAAGCCGGGCGAATTGCGCCAAGCCGAATGGGCTGAATTTGATTTGGAAAAGGCGGTTTGGACAATTCCAGTGACTAGAACCAAGATGCGCCGTGAACACAAGAAGCCTTTGTCCGCTTTGGCGGTTGAGGTTTTGCGCGATCTTCAGCGGCATACAGGAAACCGCCGTCTGGTTTTCCCGTCCACCCAATATGCTGAACGCCCTTTGAGCGAAAACACAATGAATGCAGCATTGCGGCGCATGGGCTTTTCCAACTCTGAAGCCACTTCCCACGGTTTTCGTGCCAGCGCTTCTTCACCGTTGAACGAAGCAGGGCTTTGGAATGCCGACGCCATAGAAGTCGAATTGGGTCATGCCGATGCCGATGATGTGCGCCGCGCTTATCATCGTGCACTTTATTGGGAAGAAAGAGTGAAAATGGCGGAATGGTGGGCTTCCCAGATCGAACAAATGCGTGGCCTACTTTAAATTTGGCTATTGTGTTTTCCACAACAATCACTGTGGGGTTTGTAGCAATCCCTTCTTAAGCAGTACCCTGATTAAATGACGAATCAGAACCGCCTCGATCTTCAATGGGAACTGCTCTACAGACAACATTCAGGTTTTTGTGTAGGTAAACACGACCGAAATTCAACTCCTAGCCTTTTAAGAGAAATTGCTGCTGAAAAGCAGGTAAACAATCCGAAATTTGAGCAAGCTCGCGATTATCACGGTCAATTGTTAAGGATGACCGATGACGAATTGGCGACTGAAAAAGTTGCTATGGAAAAACGCTTGCATGCCGCTTACGAAGCAAGACACATATTCAATTTGCCTGAGGCGCTTGCGACAGACGACGTGTTTGAATTTTGGAGCCGCGCAGAATTATGGTCGCTGGCAGAAGCCGCAGCTCTCATTAATGCTCGCAATCCATCTTTTGTAAATGAAAGCAGATTAACTTCTGCACCACGAGATGCAGATATTACAGTGCTGTTACATAATACCTTTGAATTGCTGGAGCGCGCAAGGCTAGCTGGAACACTGCGACGCAATAACAATCCAATTAATATAATTAATTGGTTGGAATTGAAGCACATGCAAATGCCGCAAAGACTTTTGGAATTGACGCTGGAAAGAGGCAGAACGCCCTACACTGTGGCAGCGGAAAACCAGATTCTGAGAGAGAACCTTGCGGCCTACGAAGCAAAAAATGGCGGTAGGCACAGTGCTGAAGGCGCTGATAAACAGGATAAGCCGCTTGGAGTACGTGAGCGTGAAAGTCTTCTGAAACTTGTTTTGGGGATGGCAATCAACGGTTATAGCTATGATCCCAAAGCCACACGAAATAAAGAAGT
>JANMEM010000019.1:0-2410 GCA_031376985.1 Hyphomicrobiales bacterium | reverse complement strand
GTCACCAGATGACGGAGAGCAGTTGGCCGAGTTGAAGCCCTTCGTCCGTGACCTGATGCAGCAGATGGAACGCGACCTGGAGACCAAGCTCAACTGGGTCGCGGTTGATCATTACAACGCAGGCCATCCACATACCCACATTGTCATTCGTGGCAAAGCCGATGATGGCAAAGACCTGATCATGGCTCGGGACTATGTGACCCATGGCATCAGGCAGCGCGCGGGGCAGCTTTTGACCATGGAACTGGGGCCGGAAATCGAATTCGACAAGCAGATGAAGTTGGCGCGGGAGGTCAGCGCTGGGCGCTTCACCAACCTCGATAGATCAATCCTCAAACATGTGAACCAAGGAATTCTTACAGTCAGTGCCATGCCTCCCGTCGAACCACTTGTGCACACCTCACATATGCGAAGGCTGAAGCGTCTCTCCAACTTTGGCTTGGCAGCTGAGCTGCAAACAGGGATATGGGCGATTGATCCAGACACCAAACGCAAGCTTAGGAGCCTCGGCAAACACAACGACATCATTGCGACCATGCACCGGGCCATGTGGGAGGCAAAGATTGACCGCCCGGGCGTCAGCTTCGCGGTCTTTGACGCAGAGGCATCAGCAAGGCCCGTTATCAGCCGTGTTGCTGCCATAGGCCTTACAGACGAAATCAACGACCGTCACTTCATTGTTGTCGATGGTATTGATGGCAAGGTTCACTATGCTCATATCGGGCGCATGCGTCCGGAAGCACTACCGAGCAGGGACACGATCGTATCGCTTGAAGTCCCGCCGCAGGACATGGCAACGCAAAGCACACAGGACAAACAGCACGCCCGCCTTCGAGTACTGTCCTACCTCAATCTCGAACGGCTCGCAGGCACCGAAGGTATGACTTGGCTAGACCGGGAGCTGGTCAGTAAGTCCCCTTCATTCGTGAGCGACCAGGGCTTTGGCAAAGACGTAAAGTCCGCGCTGCGCAATCGTCTGCAATGGCTGTCAGAGCGCGGGATGGCTGAGCCAACACAAGACGGCGGCACCCGCCCTACCACAACTGCCATGAAAGCGCTTGCCAACCGTGAATTGGACCAAGCTGCTGACAGGTTTGCTAATGCCTCAGGTCTTCATGCAGCCCGGCTCATGGACGGCGAACGCATTGAAGGTACCTACCGCCAACCCATTTCGCTCGCCTCCGGCAATTTTGCTGTTTTTGAAAACAGCAAGGAATTCACGCTCGTTCCTTGGCGACCGAGCTTTGAAGACATTCGCGGCAAAGAGGTGATCGGAAAGGTCAACGGTTCAACCATTGCCTGGGAATTGGCGGGGCGCAGTCGGGGCTTGGGCATCTGAGTCACAACACCGACATCACGAACACTGCTCGCGAGGTGGGCAGTCGCTTCCTCCTAGGCCCGCTGCGGCGGGCCGCAACTGCGCAAGTGCTTAAGCAACCGGCGCATGACAATGACCTCATCCGCGCAGTCCTTCGCGATGCTACGTCCTGCGGTGCGGCCCGCCTGCATCAGCGGGCCTGTCGTCGCTCTTGCCGCCCACCCCGCTCGCTGGGTTCAGTTGCGGGAAGTGAGACGGTGAAGTTCAAATGTTGCAACAAGCGATGGAGTGTTCCGATGACACAATCGAAATCAGACGCCTTCCCTGTTTTACCCGCCTTTCCCAATTGGAGTTTTCCCTTTTCGAATCCAAATTGAAGAACAACAGCAGCCCACGCCTCTTGCACAACGATTGCCAGATGAATCACAAAGCCCTCGTCCAGCAGCGAAACGTTTCCCGCATCGTCAAAGGAGCCATCGCAGGTGGCTTCCATGTCACCACAGTGAAGGTTGACAAGGATGGCGCAATTGTCCTGCATTCATCTCCAGAACGCGAAGAACGTGAAGAATCCCGTCTGCCACTCAAAGCCAACGAATGGGATGAGGTACTCAAAAAATGATCGCAAGAGCGTTACCCAAATATTGTTCATGGAACACCGACCGCCACGGACGAAAGCGCGTCCGTTTCCGCAAAGGGTTCTATTCAACTTACCTCTCGGGCATTCCCTATGCGGAAGACTTCATGCAGCGTTACCATGTGGCATTGGAAGGTAATACGCGGCACCTCAAAGAATTGAAGGAAGATCACATTGATCCCGGCACAATCGACGCCGTCATCGTCAATTTCTACCGTTCAACAGATTTCCTGAAACTCAAACACACCACACAAAGAGTTCGCAAGAACGTGCTGGAAAAGTTTCGGGTGCTGCATGGTAAGAAGCGCGTGGCTTTACTCACGGCTGCACACCTGAAAGCCATCATCGGCGATATGGCTGACAGACCTGAGGCAGCAAACAATTTGCTGAAAGTTTTGCGGATCTTGTTGAGGCACGCCATCGATATGGGGCTAATCCACGATAACCCCGCCCGCAAT
>JANMEM010000002.1:0-8765 GCA_031376985.1 Hyphomicrobiales bacterium | reverse complement strand
CTCACCAGCAGGCGAGCTACACATAGCAACATCCCAACCCCTGTTGAATGACCGGGCCAGGGCCGCTGCTTACTTTGGTGGTTTTGAGCTGGTAATGAAAGTTGCCACGCAGTCCACACTCCAGAAAAAAATTTCTGACTTTCGACAAAGTTCTGACATTGAGGTCAATGACCCTGATTTATCAAACTTCATTCACGGCGAAGGCGACACAGAGAGACTGCGTGACCTTGCAAGTGAGGCCCCGGTTGTCAGATTGCTCAGCCAGCTTGTCGGTAACGCCGTCGAACAAAATGCATCTGACATACACTTTGAACCGGTCGACCAAAAACTGCAGGTCCGCTTCAGGGTGGACGGTGTGCTGGGAGTCGCCGAAATGCTCGATGCACAATCTCATTTGGCTCTCGTCTCGCGCATCAAAATACTGGCGAAACTGAACATTGCCGAGCAGCGGCTTCCGCAAGATGGTCGTATTCGCTTGGCAATCCGCGGAAAGAATATCGACTTTCGCGTGGCCACCTCACCAACTGTTGGCGGGGAATCCGTCGTCTTGCGTATTCTTGACCGTCGCGATGTGCGACTCGATTTTGCGACACTTGGTTTTTCGGAAAGTGATCAGACGCGGCTGGACACGATTTTCCAACACAAGGATGGTATTGTGCTTGTGACCGGACCAACGGGTAGCGGCAAAACCACAACACTTTATGCGGCCCTGAATGCGCTCAACCGCCTTGAAACAAAAATCTTCACGGTGGAAGACCCCGTCGAATATCAGATTGCCGGTATCAACCAAATACCGGTGCGTACCAACATCGGGTTGGATTTTGCGTCGATCCTGCGTTCAGTACTGCGTCAGGACCCTGACATCATCATGATCGGGGAAATTCGTGATGCCGAGACAGCGCGTGTTGCCGTACAAGCCTCGCTGACGGGCCATCTTGTGCTGTCGACTGTTCACACCAACTCTGCCGTGGCAGCAATCACCCGCCTGCGGGACTTGGGCATCGAGAACTATCTTCTGGCATCTTCAGTGCGTGCCATTATTGCGCAACGGCTGGTTCGAAAGATCTGTTCAGCTTGTGGAGGGACGTCAATACAGGCAATCACATGTCCGCAGTGTCATGGATCAGGCTATCACGGGCGCACCAGCATTTATGAATTGCTAGAGTTTTCGCCCAACCTTCAGCGCGCCACCGCCGCAGGCAAGGACGATGCGGAGTTGCTTGATATCGCGAGGCGCGACAACTTCATCACACTCGCCGAAAGTGGACGATCGTTGGTGCACTCAGGAGTGACGAGCCAAGCCGAACTCAGCCGCACAATTGTGGCAATTGAACTGTGACTACCTTTCGCTATCAGGCACTGACAGCTGGAGGTGGGCGAGAAGAGGGTGAGATCACGGCTGCTTCCCAACAACAAGCCTTGGCCATACTGGGGCAAAGGCGTCTATCCGTTTTTGATATCGCCCAGTCGGATGGAACGGCTGACACAGTAAAAGGTGGTCGGGCAAGTTTTGGGCGTCAGCCCACAGTCAAGTGGCGGGCTTCGTTTTACCGTCAGCTCGCAGTCTTGCTTGCCGCAGGCATTCCTCTTGATCGCGCTCTGCACACCATCACCAGCCAATCGACTAAAGCCTGGGAAACCTACCTTCTCAACAGCATTGGTAAAGGCATTTCGGAAGGCCGCTCACTTTCAACAGTCCTAGAAGCCTGTTCCGACCGCTTTGCCCGGTTTGAGACAGGTATTTTGACTGTGGGTGAAACATCCGGCTCAATTACACCTATATTGCAGGAACTCGCTTCAACGATGGAAAAGCAGGCTGAGATTCGAAACAAGGTGTCGTCTGCTCTGGTTTACCCTGCTTTCTTGATGGCACTGGCGCCCTTGTCCCTGGTGTTGATTTCATCAGTTCTCGTCCCAAACATTGCACCCTTGTTCGCGGCGACGTCGGCTCCTATGCCCTTCATGCTTCGCGCGATGGTGGCAGTTCACGGAACGGTCACCGGCTCGCCAATTGCAAGCGCCTTGTCTGCCGTCGCTGTTGTCAGTTTCATTGCATGGGCCGCCACGCGATCAGCAGTGCAAAACGGGATGCGTTTGCAAGTTCGCAGATTGCCATTCATCGGTCACATCACAAGCACCATGGAAAGTTCACGTTTGTGCCGTCTATTGGCAACACTGTTGCGCAATGGTGCACCCTTGCAAACAGCGCTGGTTACGCTGGAGACAACCTCGCCTGCATTGCATATGCAGCAAGCGTTGCAGCGGGTGCAGCGCGCCGTAAGTTCCGGCCAGAAATTGTCGGTTGCCTTTGCAAAGGAAACAGTCTTGGCCAAGGGCACCACTGAAATGATTGCCATTGGCGAGGAGACCAATCAACTGGGGGCCATGTTGAGTTATGCTGCGCTTTCGCAAGAGCTGGAAAGTGCAGCTCTCATTGATCGCCTTATGACATTGCTCGTACCCGTGCTCACTGTGCTCATGGGTCTCTTGGTGGGCGGCATCATGTTGTCAGTCATGCAGGCTATTCTGTCCATCAACCAACTGGCAACGCAATGACCAACATAAAACATTCCGAAGCTGGTTATACGCTTGTGGAAATGCTGGTGGTGCTCGTACTCCTTGGAATGGCAACAGCAGTCAGCCTGCCTTATGCAACGACACCAGGCCAGGCGCAGAAACTTGATGCAACAGCGTCCCAACTTGCAACTCTGTTTCGCCAGGCGCAGACAGTGGCATATATTACGAACAGAGAAGTTACGGTAAGCTTCGATCGCGATAGCCGTAAATGGCTCACGAACAACGGGTCTCCACAGCTTCAATTGGATCGGTCACTCGCCGTTACGGCCCTGACGATCGAAGGTCATGTGAGCGAAAAAGAAGTCAGTTACCGTTTTTTTCCGGTGGGCGGCAGCAGTGGTGGGCGCGTTCTATTGGAAGCGAACGAGAACAAGGTTTCTGTCGATCTCAATTGGCTCACTGGTGCCGTCGCTTGGAAACGTCTGGAGGACAAATCGTGAAAACAGCAGACAACATCGAGTCAGGTTTCACACTCATCGAAACTCTGGTGGCTTTTGTCATTCTCTCCGGTGTCGTCATCATCGCTCTCTCAACAATGTCTGAAAGTCTACGGCGCATGCAACAAGCAGCTCAGGTCGTAGATGCGAGCAAAGTCGCGCAACACGCGCTCGACGATCTGTTTCTGGAAAATGCCGCCGATCAAACAACGTTTTCGGGCCAACAAGACAAGTATCGATGGCAAATTGAGGTCATTCCGTTGCCAAGTTCTGATGAGGCGATAATCTACCCGGCATTAATCAAGGTATCAGTGACAGATTCAAATGGAAATCCAATACCGCAATCGCACCTTGAAACCATCCGGATGATGCAGCGGCCATGAGCAACTCCTTAAAGGAAACAGACGGGTTCACACTGGTTGAACTTCTCGTCACACTGTCACTGCTTTCGGTTATGGCGATCTATGCCTTTAACGCCTTTGGTCTGACTGGCAAAATGAAGGCGGTAGCGCACAGCGTGGAACGAGATACTGAAGTGCAGACCGTCTTGCGTCACTTTCATTACGAGATATCGGCTCTCACACCTGTTTACCACCAAGATGTAACAGGTAATGCCAAGTTGATTTTTGAAGGACGCGAGACTTTGCTGAGATATGTTGCCGTAGCCGACGGAACTAAGGAGGTTGGAGGGCTTTATCAGGTGACATGGCAGTTGAATGAAAAACGCCAACTCACAATTGAACGGCACTTGCTCAGAGCCAACAGCGATGTGAATGTCGCCCTCGTGGTTCTGGGCGATGTTGAAAACATATCGTTCGCTTACAACGGAGACAAAGCAGATTGGCTCGAACAGGAAACACCGCCAAAGCTGATTGATCTCAAGCTCACACTGATGAATAACAAGACGAAAGCGGAAGTTTTAGCTTCAATTGTCTCCGGGCAATGACGAAAACGGCTTTGCTGTCCGAATGAAGTTGTCCCCGCCATAACCGAGTCAAGCACCTGCACAGCGCATATGCAAAGCGGGTGACATTGCCGTTCTGGGTGACGCTGACGGGGCGGCTTTCCAAATCATAGGCAATGGTCCGGGGTTGTATAACTCCGGCCCCGTCCACGTCATAGCTCAGCATGTTGCCGACAGCGTCATAGCTGACGCTAGAGCCGCAGATGCTTGTCGGCGTGTGTGGCCGAACCGCTGTGGCCCCTTGTGAGGGAAAGATCAGATTGGGAGAAGCCGCAGACCCGGCACAGAGCGCCGAGTTATAGATCATGTTGTCCGCCGCATCATAGGCGTAGGCCGGGTCATCAGCAGTACCATTGCCATTGTCGGCCAAGGTCAGCCGGTCAAGGCCGTCGTAGGTAAAGGCCCAGTTCCGACCCGCCAGCAGAGACGCAATACTTGTCAGTTGGCCCTTACTGTTGCGGGCGTAGGTTTCGTCTTGCAGCGCCGTCGCCCCTTGCAGCACCTGATTGCGGGTGAGCCAACCGCGTGGTGCATTGTAGGTCAACGTGGCGGCAACACCATTGCCATAGGTGACGTTTGTGGCCCAGCCACGGGCATTGTATTGAATGCCGCTGATGTACCAGTCCGGTTCCGAGGTTGAAGCTGTTGCCGCATTGTCGATGGAGAACAGATTGCCTCTGAGGTCATAGCTGTATTGACCTGACCACACACTATCAGCGGCTTGTTTCCGCTTCAGGGTCCCATCCGTCCAATACTCGTAGTTCAGGGCGCGGGTGCCGCCATTGACCGAGAGACGGTTCTCGTTCGCGAGGCGGCCCCCAAGGTCGTAGTTATATTGTTGCGAGATGTTGACGGCTGGTATGCCACCGTTCACGGGCACGATCCGCTGCGTCGTCGTCAATGCGCCCACATTGTAATAGCTGGCGCGGGCCTCGTCATAGATGTTGGTTGTGGTCTCTTTGGGCTTACCCGTGGCTGTGATCACCTTGCTCAAAACCCGGGACATGTTGTCATAGGTGATGGTTGTCAACACACCATTTGCGTTGGTGCTTGTGAGAGGCCTGCTGGCGGCGTCGAAGGTCGCAGACCAGGTTCCCAGATCAGGGTCTGTGCCAGAGATGCCACGGCTGAGACCGTCATAGCTAAAGGTCCATTGGTTGAGCAAAGGGTCAATGATTATAGTATTGCGGTCCAGCCTGTAATATAAAAGCTCGTCACGCAGTTTGCCGTTGAAGCTTTCGATGAAGGCGTTCTGTTGCGGTTTTTCTGGTTCGATGTAATGCAACTCAACACATTGATCTTATGACCAGCGCAGGATCGCCATGTTGGTGAACTCGGTGCCATTATCACTGACAATCATGGCTGGACGCTTGTCCGTGCTTCCAATTGTGTATGGTGCAATACCGTCATGTTTCGCATCCGTACTGGTAGGTTTTTTTGTTGTAATTGTTGAAGAAAATTCCCCTCCTACCGTCAGTTCTTTTATCTTGCCTTACTAATCAGGCAAGCCCCGTGTGCTGAATCGTGCACTACATTTCATTCATGGCGATCCTCACTCATCCATTCCCTACTTCATTCCTGAGTTCTTCGCGTCTCATAACAACCCCGGCTGGCGGTTCATGCGTTACTTCGAGATCGGCACAAAGGCCCTCTCATGCTCTTCGTTCGATATTAGGTAACGGGGCAGTCCAAGCACTCACAGCGCACTCATTCTGTTGCCAGAAGGTAGCAGGCAAGATAACGGACATACCCCGTCCAGCGACCCCGCCAAGGGTGCTTTCCACGCGCGTGGAAGTCGGGATTTGGTTTGAATGGATGTTCAATTTGTTTCCTTCATTACAGTTGTCAGTGCATAGTTTTACTCAGCCATCGCACCTACAAGTTCGCGTTTTTCGAGGACTGCGGCACCCTTGGTGAACATGAACTCAGAACCATCGATCCATATACGGTGAAGGATAACAGCAAGCTTTCAAGCAACGGCGATCATCGCATTCTTCATGCTGGAGCGTTTGGCAATTCGCAAACCCCAAGCTCGAAGTGCTGTCCATTTCTTAGAACGCATGAGCATACTTCCGGCAGCTTCACACAGTGCTGTTCGGACGTCACCGTCACCCTGCTTTGTGATTTTTCCATCAATATCGATTGTGCCTGACTGCCACTTTCGCGGCGTCAATCCAAAGTGAGCACCCACAGCTCTGGAACTCGTAAAGCGCAATGGATCATCAACACCGGCCCTGAATGAAAGTGCTGCGATGGGTCCAACGCCCGGCACAGTCATGAAGCGACGACACAATGGATCAGCAGCAACAATGTCGATCAAGGCTTTGTGCAATGAGTTGTAACCGCTCATGACAGCCTTTCTGACCTGTAGCATGGTCATTATAAAAGTCTTCAAGGCAGCGTCTGTGTCGGCAATCAACAGTCTCAACCGTTGAGCTTCGGGACTCTTCACATGAACGGCACGGAACCAGCCCATGCGCATCATATGGGCAATACAACGGGCATCATTGCGGTCAGTCTTGTTACGCTGGGCATTGAGCGAAGACCGCATATGTCGGGCTTCGACAACGATTGTAGGAAAGCCTCTGCGGGTCAGTTCAGCGTGTAGCCAGCCGCCCAAGGACGATGCTTCAAGGCCAACGCGTTTCAGAGTTGTTTTGCTATCCGCAAGCTCTTTTGCAAGGGCATCAGGGTCAGTTGCAACTTTAGTTTCGCGGATAACTTTTCCATCGTTGTTGACGATGCAAACAGAAGTTTCCTCAAGTGAGATGTCGAGGCCAGCATAATGGTCCATGATCAAAGTCTCCAATTTGTCTGCCGTCTCGCAGACGTTTTGACTCCAAATTTAACTGCGCCGCTACCCAAAAATAACGGCGCTCATGCTTGCCTGATTACAGGAGCCCTAGTCCCTAAATTGACCCTAATCCCCCTCATATCAATATAGTTCGAGCTGATTGCTTTCGATTCGTAGCAGTGTCAGAAGTTTGACATGGATGAACAGTTTTTCTTTGATGGTTTCGGCTTGTGATAGCACGCCGATCTCCACCAGTTGCTTCAGGTAAACAGATGCCGTTTGTCGCTTGGCAATTCCTGCATCAACAAGATCGCTGATCCGGCAGTATGGAAGCTTGAAGATTAGGTCGATTAATTCGCGGCTGTAAATCTTTGGCAACCGCTGGCGGACATGGTCTGCGGTGTGAAGTGAGAGGGCATTGATGGCGTCGATTTTTGCCGTGGTCCAGGATGCAGTCTCTTCGATACCCTTGATCACGTAGATCAGCCATGGTTCCCATGCCTGATCGCTCGTCACATCGCGTAACAGCCGATAGTAATCAGCCTTGTTCGCAATGACGTAGCGGCTGAGATAGAGAATAGGCAGGGTGAGCAGGTCTTCTTGTATGAGGTACAGGCTGTTCAGAATGCGGCCTGTGCGGCCATTGCCATCGGTGAATGGGTGAATGGCTTCGAACTGGTAGTGCGCGACAGCGAGACAAACAAGCGGGTCCAATTCAGATTGGTTGTGAAGGAAGCGCTCCCAATCGGCGAGCAGATCACGCAGCAGGGTTTCGCCATCTGGCGGCGTGTAGATTGTTTGGTTGGTGGCGGTGTTGACGAGAGCGGTGCCTGGCACTTTGCGTACTGCCATATCAACGCCTTTGATGGTGGAGCAAATGCGTTCCGCCGTGCGCGTGCTGAGCGGATGGACTTTTAAGGAGGCAAACCCCTCCAACAATGCGCGACTGTAGCGTAGGGCTTCTTTGGTGGCAGGATCGGCATTTGCTTCACTGGTTAGGTTTCGGAAAAGTTTGTCGGCGGTGGTAACAATATTTTCAATTTCCGAGCTGGCGCGCGCCTCAAGCAGTGGCAAGGTGTTGATCAACATACCTTGATTGGGAATGCGCAGCGCTGCTTGCTTGAGCTCCCCCAGCGCTGTTCGCGCTGTGATGCATTGCCTGAGGACGGCCCGCGTCTCCAGCTCTGCCTGAGGCGGCAACAAAGGCAGATTATTATAAGGTCGGTCTGCGACCCAGCTTGTACCGGTCGTCATTGCTGATCCTTCAATAAGCAGTGCATGTCGATAAAATAGCTTTTCATCGACTTATATGGCTTGATATGTCGATTCTATCGACACGTCAAACAAGATGCGTTCACATATTTAATAATTATCGACATATATTTCCTATCTGTCGATAATTCCCCCAAAAATCAACGTTAAACTAATGAGGTCAAAGCCTCCTCTAGGGTGTCGCTGATGATTACCCGAGGGATCGGTATTCAGAAAGGAAGGTCTATTTCAGCTGATGTTATGTTCACTATCTAAGACACTAAATCAGTTGGTGTACGCGAGAGTGGACATTAGAGGCAGCTTCAATGATTGAATCATTGGGAACTTCGGCTCCGGTTACCTCAGAGGCTCCTCCTTCAAGCGCTTGTGCAATTGCATCGGCAACAGCTTGGCTGACTGCGCGGAGGGGACCGGCGCTGAGGTGGGCATAGAGCTGCGTCGTGGCAGTGTCTTTGTGCCCGAGAAGTGCGCCGATGATCGGCAGGATTGCACCGCCTGCCACGGCGACGCTTGCAAAGCTGTGTCGTAGGTCGTGAATGCGAACATCTTCGAGGCCCGCCGATTTCCTGACTCGCCGCCAAATTTTCGGCACCCCTTCAAAGAATCTTTCAGAACGTTCCGACGGAAACACAAATGGATTTCCTGCCTTTGATTTTTGAGCAGCTAGGATCGCGACGGCAGCTGCATTGATCGGAATGATCTTCTGCCCAGTCTTGGCATC
>JANMEM010000558.1:0-2357 GCA_031376985.1 Hyphomicrobiales bacterium | reverse complement strand
CGGCAACGACTTCGTCCGTTTTCACACCGCGCAGGATGGCGATGATGCCGCAGGCATTCAGAGCGTCATTCAATTGCATCAGATAATCCCCGCTGCCTGCGCCACGGCGCGTTCACCTTTGACGATGGCTAGAGGATCACCCATAGACACGCGCAATCCTGCCTCCTTCATGGCCCTGATATATTTGCCGCCACTGCCGGGCGAGGCCAGCACCACATAATGCTCACTCGCATCACGGCTGGACACAGCATGGGCGATTTCAGCCCCGATGATCATGCCAGAGAGATAGGATGAAATCTTGTCGGGTTCGAGTTCCTGGTAAAGTGCAAGGCTGCGGGCCGAAAACATATTATGCAACAAACCTGCGGGGTCTTCGAAAGCCTTGTCGACGCCGCGCAGGAATGTCAGTTCATCATCCACATCATTGGTCATCAGGCGGCCAAGAATGGAATGGGCCTTCATCACGGCGAAGGTTTCACCCGTCACATAGGTGGCGAAGTTGGTGATTTTGCCGTCCACAACGTCAATCCATTTGCTGTGGGTGCCAGGTGTTACGAAATGTGCGGCTCCTGAATCCATGGCCCCGAACACCTGGGTTTCCTCAGAGCGCATCACGTCATGGCCGAGACTTGGGCTTTTCAAATGCAGACCCGTGAGGAAATGCAAATTGCGACCCGATGACAGGGCTTTGACATGAACTGCCTTTGCCAAATCAACAGGGCCAGCCGGACAATCGACATAGGGTAACTCCACCCAACCCTGCCGCGACGTGATCATGCCGGAAGCGATGACAGGGAGTGACTTGTCCCAACCCCCGATATGGGATTCGAGGGTCTGTTCAAATGCACCGCCTCTGACAGAGAGAATTCCTTCAGCGGCTGCAAACTGATCCGTGACCGCACCTTCGCTGTTCACGAGATAAGCGCGAAAAGACGTGGTACCCCAGTCGAGGCCGATGAAGGGTTTGGTTATGCTCATGCCTGCCTGACGCCGCCGGGTTTGAAACTCTGTTTCATGTCCTTTAGCACATTGCGCAACGGTGCGCCAAAGGGGTCCGCTTCAATTTCGAACACATCCCCATTCTGCGGTGAGATTCCATCAGCGATTGACAGTGTGGCTGTTCCAAAAAAATGGATATGCAAATCGCCCGGCACGCGGAAGGCGTCATATTTGAAGTGATGATATTCAAGGTTTTCCAGTGTGTGGCTCATGTTGGCTTCGCCTGTAAGAAAAGGCTTTTCCCAAATCACCTGTCCACCGCGCAAGATGCGGCTTTTGCCTTCGATGTGGGCAGGCAAGGCTCCGGTAATCATTTCAGGCCCGATGGCGCAGTGGCGCAATTTTGAGTGGGCGAGGAACAGGTAGTTCTGCCTTTCCGTCACATGGTCCGAATATTCATTGCCCAGCGCAAAGCCCAGGCGCACGGGCTTGCCTTTGTCATCAATCAAATAGAGCCCCGCAACTTCCGGCTCTTCACCACCATCCAGTGCGAAAGATGGCTTTGGCAGTGCTCCACCGGGGGCCACAAGCCAGCGGCCATCACCCTTGTAAAACCATTCCGGCTGGACGCCTGTTTCGCCCTTTTTTGGGCGGCCAGCTTCAAGGCCCATCTTGAACATCTTGAGGGAGTCGGTGAGTGCTGCTTCGCTGCCGTCCAGTTTCTTGTGCATGGAGTCACGCGCCGACGCAGAACCCAAATGTGTGAGACCGGTGCCGGTGATGATGCAATGGGCGGGATCATCATGGGTAACGGGCGGCAGAACGCGCTTTTCTTTCAAAGCACCTTCATAGCTTTCGGGACGTTCGGAAGAGAGTTCCCTGGCGAGTGAGGCGAGCTTCTTTTTTTCACTAAGTGCGCGCGTGGCTAATGCGATGGTGGAGCTCATACCCTTGATTACATGCAATCCGTCTCCTGCTGCAACGCCGACACAGCGTTTGCCTTTTTCGTTGATGTATTGGACGATGTTCATAGGGCGCCTCGCTGCTTTCAGTTAAGTCTGGATTTCTTCTCTTTGTGGGGAGCGAGTGTGCTGGAAGTCAAACAGTTTTTGATGTTGCCTTCATCCGACGAAGGCGCGTTCCACCACAAACGTGCCCGGCTCGTTATTGGAGCCCTCCACAAATCCCATCGGCTCAATCAGGGCGCGAATGTCCTTCATAAAATGCATGGAGCCACAGATCATGACCCGGTCTGTTTCAGCGTTCAGTGGAGCAATGTTCAAGGCGCGAAAAAATTCGCCATTTTCGATGAGCGTGGTGATACGGCCCACGTGCTCTGTTGCTTCGCGAGTGGTCGAAGGGAAGTAAAGCAAATGGCCTTGCGCCACTTCGCCCACCAACTCGTCATTCAACGTGGC
>JANMEM010000547.1:0-2982 GCA_031376985.1 Hyphomicrobiales bacterium | reverse complement strand
TACGGCATGCCCTGTGCCACGGGTGCTGCCGTTGCTGGCCAAGGTCGCCGCGTCATCAATGTGCAGGCGGACGGTTCGGCCATGTACACGATACAAGCCTTGTGGACGCAAGCCCGCGAGAAATTACCGGTCACCACCGTCATCCTCTCAAACCGCAAATATCAAATCCTGATTGCGGAATATGGAAATGTGGGTGCCAACCCCGGCCCCACCGCAATGAACATGCTGGACCTCGGCAATCCGGATCTGGACTTCGTGAAAATCGCAAACGGCATGGGTGTTGAAGCGGCGAAATGTTCAACACTGGAAGACTGTGCGGCACTGATGTTGCAGAGCTTTAAGAGGACTGGACCATTTTTGGTTGAGCTGGAGATTTAACCATTCACCAAAATCTCCGCCAACTTGTTATGCCTCGCCGCCAGCGCCCGCTCGTCCACTGTCACCAATCGCCCCTCACGCACAACCATCCTGCCATTCACCATTGTATAAGCAGCCCGCGTCGGCGCTGAAAACACCAGCGCCGCCACTGGGTCATGCCAGGCCCCCGCGTGCTCAATGCCGCGCAAGTCAAACCCCGCTATATCTGCCGCCATGCCGGGCTTTAACGTACCCACATCAGAACGGTTCAACACCTTAGCCCCACCCAATGTGGCAATCTCCAAAGCCTCCCGCGCAGTCATCGCCGCTGGGCCATATCCCACCCGCGCCAGCAGCATCGCCTGCCGTGCTTCCCCGATCATATGCGCACCATCATTGGAGGCTGACCCATCCACACCCAAACCGACGGAAACACCCGATGCACGCATCTTGCCAATCGGTGCAATGCCAGATGCCAGCCGCATATTCGAACACGGGCAATGGGCCACGCCCGTCCCCGTCCGCGCAAAACGAGAAATGCCGTCATCATCCAGTTTCACACAATGGGCATGCCACACATCAGGCCCGGTCCAGCCTAAATCCTCCGCATACTGAGCAGGCGTCGAGCCAAATTTTTCCAGACTGTAAGAAACATCATCATCATTCTCCGCCAGATGCGTATGCAGCGACACACCCATTTGACGCGCCAAAACAGCACTCTCCCGCATCAAATCCCGCGAAACCGAAAACGGTGAACAGGGTGCCAACACAATCCGGCACATGCTGCATTCGGAAGCATCATGATACGTCGCCGCCAGCCGCTGCATATCTTTGAGAATGGAACGCTCATCTTGCACAACCGAGTCCGGCGGCAAACCACCTAAACTTTCCCCCACACTCATTGCCCCCCGCGCCGCATGAAAGCGCATCCCGATGTCTTGCGCCGCCTCGATCGCGTCATCCAGCCGCGAACCATTGGGATAGAGATACAGATGATCACTCGACGTGGTGCAGCCCGACAACAGCAATTCCGCCATCGCTGTATGTGTCGAAACCCGGATCATCTCTGGCGTCAACCGCGCCCAGATCGGATACAGCGCCTTCAGCCAGCCAAACAAACTCGCATCCTGCGCAGCTGGCACAACCCGCGTTAAAGTTTGGTACATATGGTGGTGGGTGTTGATGAGGCCGGGGAGTATCACATGACCAGTTGCATCAATGATTTCATCCGCATACGGAGGAAGTTCGTGCGCAAGGCCAACAGCTTTGATACGATTGCCTTCAACAAGCACCGATCCGTTTCTGATTTCTCGCCGCGCATCATCCATAGTAGCAACAGCAAGGGCATTTTTGAACAGAGTGGTTTTCATGCGCTATCTCTCTTCCCCTCCCTAAAAGGCAGGGGGCAGGGGGTGGGTGAAAGCCACAAGCGACAATTCACCTTGCTTCCCCACCCACGCCTAACCCCTCCCTGAAGGGAGGGGAATAAAAACTATTTCAACGCTTCGAACCGACCAAACGTCCGGTTATGATACAGCAACGGCGACACCGTTCCCGAAATTGCTTGCTCCACCCGCCCCATGAAAATCCGGTGCGTTCCAGCATCATGCCATGAATCCAGCGCACAGATAAAATAAGCCGAAGCATTGTTCAGCAACGGCAAACCATGCGCCGCATCATGCCACTGCCCCGCCTCAAATTCATAAGCCTCGCCAGAAGTCGGGCGACCCGCAAACACCCGCGCCACATCCTCATGGCTGTCATCAAGCGCATTCACAGCAAACACCCCATTGACCGTGATCGCCTCCGCAATGGCGTTTTTCCGGTTGATACAGGCCAACAACAACGGCGGCTCCACTGACACAGAAGACCACGCACTAACGGTCAACCCGAATCGCCCCGCCACACCCTGGGTGGTAACAACCGACACGCCCATGGCCGCCGAAGCCATGGCATTGACGAAATCCTGGGCGGGCGCGGTAGGCGATATGTTAAGAGTTGTGGTTTTGATGTCCATGACGCCCATATATGTTTGAAGTGCGCCGTTTACAGGTCCTATGTGTCCGTGGAAACAGAATAATCTGTCATGATTATGCACAGCTTTCGGCGTAATGTGGACAACCAACTGATTCACCGCGCGCCGTCGGACGTCGCTGCTAAACCGCAAATGCCATGAACACAGTCACTGCCCTTCGCCCTGTTGATTCCTCGCATGAGGACGCATTTCGCCAGCCGCCCCACAACCTTGAGGCTGAACAGGCATTGCTCGGTGCCATCATGGTCAACAACGAGGCTTGCGACCGCGTCACTACTTTCCTCACGGCTGAACATTTTTTCGAACCCGTCCATGCCCGGATTTTTGAATCCGCTTCTTCCCTCATCCGCATGGGAAAACTGGCAAACCCGGTCACACTCAAAGCCTTCTTCGAAAACGACGCCACATTGAAAGAAATCGGCGGCCCTGCCTATCTTGCCCGTCTAGCTGCATCGGCCACCACGATTATCAACGCTGAAGAATATGGCCGCACCATTCACGAACTGGCCCAACGCCGCAAACTCATCAACATCGGCACCGAAATCGTCAACGAATCCTACGACAGCGACGTGGAAAACTCAGCCAAAGCC
>JANMEM010000512.1:0-8473 GCA_031376985.1 Hyphomicrobiales bacterium | reverse complement strand
ACAGCGGACGCCCGGAAAGTCCTCCTGTTTCTGCTCCGTGCACAGACGAAAGCACAGGACGCGACAGAGTTGTGTTTGAAATGATCACTCCGTCCACTGCACCACCTGCACAACAGTCGGCAATATCCGACATTTCTGCTTCAACAAGATCGGGTGCAATCTTCAGCAGCATCGCCGGACGTTTGGTTTGCGTGGCGCGGGCGTCGTTCAGACGCTTGAGCAGGTTTTGCAATTCAGTGGCCGACTGCAACCCGCGAAGTCCTGGTGTGTTGGGCGAAGAAATATTGACTGTGATGTAGTCTGCAACTTCACTGAAAGCGGCAATACCCGCCACATAGTCCGAGGCGCGGTCCACACTGTCTTTGTTGGCTCCGATGTTGACACCGACAATTCCTGCGCGTTTGCGCCGCTTCAGTCTTTTAAGTGCTTCCCAATGGCCTTGATTGTTGAAGCCCATACGGTTGATGACCGCCTGATCTTCTGTGAGGCGGAACAGTCGCGGTTTTGGGTTTCCGGTTTGCGGCAAAGGTGTGAGCGTTCCGACTTCGGCAAAGCCAAAGCCCAGACGCAACATGGCGTCTGGCACTTCGGCGTTCTTGTCAAAACCCGGAGCAAGCCCCAGCGGGTTTGGAAAATCGAGACCAAAAAGTTTTTGTGCGAGCCGCGGATCAGACTTCGGCACCGGAAAAGGTGCCATGCACTTCAGGGCGCGTATGGTGAGAAGGTGGGCGTCTTCAGCGTCTTTGCCGTGCAGGAAGGGCTTTGTGAGATTAAATGCGGTGCCGAACAGGCTCATGATTTCCACCCGTCAGGAAAATCGTGACGCACACCATTCCATGGCAAAGGTTTGGCCCAGAGGGATGAATCGGGATCCAGAGTTTCGTAGACGTGGGGAAACAGGGCCCCGCCCCGTGATGCTTCCCATTTCAATGATTCGCCGAAACTAACGGCGTCGAACGCGACCAACAACAGATTTTCTTGTCCCGCAAAGTACAATCGGGCGGTGGTCTCAACCTGTGAGGTGTCGGAGAGATGGATGTAGCCGTCGGACAGATCAATTGCGGCGCCAGTGAACACGCCAGTATCACAAGCCTGATCCCAAATGCCTGCATCAATGATTTTATACACCAGATTCATCAGAAAACTCCTCAAAACAGCCCATAGCATAAAGTTTTCACTTGACAATCTCTTCCTAGCGAGGCTTATTGTCCTACAAAAGGTTCCCTATTCAGGAGAGGTATCAAACATGTTCACCCACAAACAAGTCTGGAATGCGATTGACGTGATCGCCGAGCGTTATGGCTTTTCAGCTTCTGGCCTTGCCAAGAAGTCCGGACTTGATCCGACGTCTTTCAACCCGTCAAAGCGCAACGGCCCTGATGGTCGCCCGCGCTGGCCGACGATGGAGTCAATTTCGCGCGTGCTGAATGCGTCGGGGGCGCCGGTTGACGAGTTCATGGAACTGCTTTCGGGCAAAAAAGGCGCGCCGCCAAAAATGCGGGTGTTGCCGTTGCTGGGCTTTGCAAAGGCCGGTCGTGGCGGATTTTTTGATGATGGGGGTTTTCCGGCAGGTTCCGGCTGGGATGAGGTGGATGTACCGGGTGTGACTGATACTTCGGCCTATGCGCTGGAAATTACCGGCGACTCGATGATGCCAGTTTACCGTGAAGGCGATACCATTGTGGTATCACCGGGTGCCACAATCCGTAAAGGCGACCGCGTTGTTGTGCGCACCTCAGATGGCCAGGTGATGGCGAAAATCCTGCAGAAGCAGTCTGGCCGCAGCATTGAACTGGCGTCGTTCAATGCCGAGCATCCGGTGAAGACACTTGAGGCCAAGAACGTGGACTGGATGGCCCGCATCATCTGGGCGTCGCAATAACCGTACATAACAGCACAAAAGCCACACAGGAACAGTCCCCTGTGTGGCAAAACTGGCAAACACTGCCGATACCTTTTAGTACCTAGACCTGCCATTTTGACCTCGACGTTATGAGCGAGGAAACGATGCAGGCGGTATTTGAAGGCATGATTGCGGGACTGAAAATCCCCGGAAAATTATCGCCGCTCGGATTGCGTTTTTTGGCGATTGCGCTGTCCAGCCTATGGGCATCTTTGATTTTTGCAGCAGATCATGTTGGTTCTGCGATCGTATTCAGCTTTGCTTTGCTTATTTTTTTCATTGTGAAAGACCGGAAGGTCACAGGCAGCGTTTGGCATCGCCCTGTGATTTTCGCTTTGATCGTCGTTGCATGTCTCGCGGTGGCCTTGGAGCCGGGGCCACTCAATTTGCTTTGTGCATGGTTTGCAACTGCCGCCCTCGCAGTGGTCGGACGTGGTGACGGTGACACTTCTCCAGTGGCGCTTGTGGCAGCTTTGCTGCGCAACCTTGGTGAAACGCCAAAGTTACTGGCGACAGATGCGAAAGTAGTTCGTTTGCGCCAACCCTTCAAGCCTGCTGGTTGGACGAGGCCCGCGTTGACGACGATTGCCTTGCCGCTGGCTGCAGGCACAATATTCGCATTCCTGCTGATACTCGCCAATCCCATCATCGAAAGCGTTCTGGCATCAATCCATTTCGGTAATCCGTTTTGGCTTGTCAGCAAAACCTTTCGGCTGGTTTTCAGCACGAGCTGTCTTGTGTTTTTGTTCACATTCGTTTTGTCGTGGCCGTTATTGCGTGGAACAAGCCTGTTGCGGGAAATCGTACCGGAGAGTGATCATAATCAACCGAATTGGCATCAACTGTTTTTCAGGCCTCTTGCTGTTGCAATAACATTGCTGATGTTGAACGGTATGTTCGCCATCGAAAACGCCTTGGACGTTTGGCATGTTTGGTTCGAAGGAGCTTTGCCGTCCAATTTCACCCATGCGGAATATGTGCATCGCGGAGCCTATACACTGATTGCAACGGCTATTTTGGCCGGACTGTTGATGGTGTTTGCACTGTGGCGCGGCACCGCAACGGAACAGTCGCCGTTTGTGCGAAAACTGGTATTTTTGTGGACGGCACAAAATCTATTACTTGTTGCTTCGTCTGCCAAACGCACCTTCAGCTACATCAACGACTATGGCTGGACAGAGTGGCGTCTTGCTGGATTGCTGTGGATGGTACTGGTGGCGTTTGGATTGCTGTCGATCGTCTGGCGGGTCGTGCGGGACAAACGCAGCTTGTGGCTTGTGAATATCAATCTCGCGGCAGCGGCGATATTGCTTATGTGTTGTGCGCTTTTTGACACGCGCGGGTTCATTGCCGAACGCAATGTATCGGCTAGTCTTGCGAAATCCCAGGCAAGCATTGACTTCGGCTACCTCTCTGATCTTGGTCCAAACAGCCTTCCGGCACTTCGGCGTTACCATCGTGAACTTTTGCGGCGAAGCTTTTCGCCAATGGACAGTTCGGCACAAAATGTCATTCAAACTGAAACACTGCGAAGTTCGGTTGCTGTCAGCGGGCTTGAATTGCAGGCCCGTGAAATACAAAGCAACTGGCGGAGTTGGACGTGGCGCTATGCGGGACTTGAAACGGACCCCACCCCATGAGCTTGCTCGATGTGCTGGAATCTGAAATGAGAGATGTCATGGCCACGCGCGAAACCTCTCCGATTGCGGTATTGATCAAGGAAGTGCTTGCGAAAAGGCGCATGTCCCGGGCTTCCCTTGCAGCTGAATCGAAAATCAGTTTGTCGGCATTGGAGAAGGGTCTTTCAGGCCAGCGTAGTTTTTCCGACACGGCCGTGATCCGCATGGAAGAAGTGCTTGGTCTGAATTTGCGTCCACAACAGGCTTTGTCGGCACCCGATGAGTTGGGCGGCTATGCGCGAACCTCGGTGTCGTGGCTGGAAGGGAATTATCTGACCATTCGACCCTCATCGAAAAAGCCTGAGGATTTGTTTACCTACATCACTGACGTGACGTGGAACCATGAGGGCAATCATCTGGTGTTTCATGAAATGGCCAGGCTTGATGCGGCCTATGCGCAAAAGGGCGACGTGGCGGTGCCGCATCAGACAGGACATATCTATTTCACCACCAACCGTCATGGCCAGCACCGTTTGATGGTGATGAAGCGGCTTTTGCGGTCAGGAGAATTGTTGGGATTGCTGCTCACCTTGCAACAGGAAAAGGGTGCGCATTTGATGCCCGTGACCATGCCGGTTGCCTTGTTGCCTGTTGCCGGATTGAGTGAGGCTCCGGCTTTGGGGAAAGTCGGCGTGGGGCACCGGGCTTATGATGGATATCGCGCCGTGTTGGCGAAGGTGTTGGATGGCGGGTTTGCGGGGATGCTGGGGAGGTAGAAGGGACCTCATCCGGCGCGTTGCGCCACCTTCTCCACGCAAGGAGGCGCGGAGAAGGGACACACAGAGTCCCTTCTCCATGCCTTCATGGAGAAGGTGCCCGAAGGGCGGATGAGGTCCCTTCTGCAAAACCCCGCAACGCCCCGACAATCGCCTGAAACCCGTTCATCGCCACCGCACTGTGGTGTCTCGCCCGCATGTAGGAATGCGCAAGCCTTGGTTCGCGGCGGAGTTCGCTCGGGATGCCTGCGGCCAGCAGTCTTTCGTGGAACATCACGCCATCATCATGGAGCGGATCATGTCCGGCTACGGTGGTGTAGGCGGGCGGCAGGCCTTCAACCGATGCCGCCATCAAGGGGACCGCTTTTTCATCCTGCCAGTTGGCTGAACCTTCGGGACCGAGGAACGATGTGAGGAAAAAACGCATCTCTTCTCGGGTGAGGCATGGTGCATTGGCGTTTCGGATGTAGGACGCAGTTTCCATGTTGGCACCCAGCACGGGGTAAAGCAGCGTCATGGCTTGAAGTTGCGGCAGGCCGAGATCCCGCAGTGTCAAAGCTAAAGCGACCGACATTTGCCCACCTGCGCTATCTCCCGCCGCGATGATATGATCGGGGTTGATGCCGTGGAGGTGGCCCTGTTCACGCATCCAGCGCCAGACTTTGAGCGAGTCTTCAAGTTGCGCGGGGTGCCTGTGTTCGGGGGCGAGGCGATAGTCGGTGAGGACCACAACACATTCGGCCCCGCTCGCCAGTTCGGCGCACATGTCGTCGTGGGTTTCGGGACCACCCAAAACCCAGCCGCCCCCGTGACTGTAGATTACGCCGGGTTTGAGCGTTTGGCTTTTTGGCTTGAAGACGCGGATGGGAACACCATTGGCGACGGTGTCGGTGACGTCGATATCATCAGGGCGGGGGGCGCGGAAGGCGGCGCAGACGGTATTCCATGCGGCACGTTGTTGTTCAAGCGGCCAATGCTCGGAGCCCGGTGGTGTTTGGGCTGAGAGTATTTTGTAGAAGGACAACATACCGGGATCGATGGTGGTGTCGGTCATGGGGCTACTCCTCAGCAAGGCACATTCCACCGTAGAGCAAATACGTCATTCCGGCGAAGGCCGGAATCTTGTTGCCAGGAGATTCCGGCCTTCGCCGGAATGACGGACTCAATTCAAGCTGATCGTATCTTGTCTACGCTCTGCGACGGTTGCGGTCCTGGGCTGGCTGGTAGGCCATCCTTGCATGGTATTCGCAATAAGGTGAACCGTCCCTCGGGCCGTGGCCGCAAAAGCAGAAGTCATCATGTTGCGGATCGCCGATGGGCCATTTGCAGGTCTTGTCGGAGAGGTGCAGAATGGTGATGCGACCGTCCTTGGAGGATTCAACCAGCCGCAGTGGCTTTGGTTCTGGCAAGGGGGCCAGACGCGGATTGACGTAAGGTTGGGTGAAGGTCTTGAGCGCGGTGTTGCCGGCGGTTGGTGGCATTGACGGGCGTGAGGGCCCACGTGGGGCCGACGAGGACTGACCTTCCGCAGCGGGCTTTCGTGCCGTGCGTGGGGTTTGGGCGCGGGGCGTGTTGACGCGACCCGCAAGGTTCAAGCGGTGTACCTTGCCGATGACTGCATTGCGGGTGACGCCCATACCGAGTTTGCCTGCGATCTGGCTGGCGCTCAGGCCATCGGCCCACAGCTTTTTCAGCGTCTCAACGCGATCTTCCGTCCACGGCATCTTTTCGCCGCCTGCTGCCGATACATCATTCACGGTATGAATCCTTCCGAGTGCGCAGGGAATGGCTCTCCCCTGCGTTAAAAACTTTACGCTGAACTGAAACGCTACATATCGTAGCTGATGGCTTATTCCCTACAGCGTGTAGCGGACCATCGGCAACCAAATGAAGGCATGAGACGAGAGTTTTCCCCAGTTTCCTGCATTCCGGCTTGGTTAATAAAAAGTTAAAGCGGGTTCAGAGACTCACGTCCATGCGCTGTTTTGACTCAGGTGTGGAAACCCCATCATTGACCGGTGGATAACCTCACTTTATATGGAACTGTTGCGCGCCAGTCTCACCTGACTGGCGCTTTTCACTTTTGGAGAGGGATGAAAGCCATGATTGCTTCCGTGTTGCCAACCTATAACCGTGCGCCCATGGCTTTTGTGCGCGGTGAGGGTTGCCGCGTTTATACGGATGAGGGCGAAGCCTATCTCGACTTTGGTGCTGGCGTGGCGGTTACAAGCTGTGGCCATGCCCACCCGCATCTGGTGAAGACCTTGACGGAGCAGGCACAGAAGATCTGGCACACATCCAACCTCTATCGCATGCCGGGCCAGGAAAAACTGGCGCAACAATTGATCGAGAAGACCTTTGCCGACACCATGTTCTTCTGCAACTCCGGGGCCGAGGCACTGGAATGCTCCATCAAGATGGCGCGGCGCTATCACTTCATCAATGGGCAGCCGGAACGCTCCACCATCATCACCTTTGAAGGTGCGTTCCATGGCCGGACTCTCGCCACCATTGCTGCGGGTGGCCAGGAGAAATATCTTGAAGGCTTCGAACCACGCATGAACGGCTTCCGGCAATTGCCCTTTGGCGACCACAAGGCGCTGGAAGAGGCGATCACACCGGACGTGGGTGCAATTTTGGTGGAGCCTGTACAGGGTGAGGGTGGCATTCGTCCTTTGCCGCCTGAGTGCCTGCGTGGTTTGCGTGAACTTTGCAACAAGCATGGATTGTTGCTGGTGCTTGACGAGGTGCAGTGTGGCGTTGGCCGTACGGGTAAACTGTTCGCCCACGAATGGGCGGGCATCACGCCTGATATCATGGCGATTGCCAAGGGTATTGGCGGTGGCTTTCCGCTGGGGGCATGTCTGGCAACCGAGGATGCCGCGAAGGGCATGACGGCGGGAACCCACGGCTCGACCTATGGCGGCAATCCGCTGGCGACTGCTGTTGGTTCAGCCGTGATTGATGTTGTGACCGCTGATGGCTTTCTCGACAATGTGCAAAAGCAGGCGCTGTTGTTGAAACAGAAGCTTGCGGCGTTGAAAGACATGTATCCCGAGGTCATTGAGGACATCCGTGGTTCCGGCCTGATGATGGGCATCAAGTGCAAGGTTCCGAACACGGCGTTTGTTGCAGCCGTCATTGCTGAGAAAATGTTGGTCATCGGTGCGGGTGACAATGTGGTGCGCCTGTTGCCGCCGTTGATCGTGACAGATGCTGACGTGAGCGAGGCCGTTACGAAACTCGAGCGGGCCTGCAAAGCCTTAAAAGCGAAAGCGGCCTGACGCCATGCCCAAACATTTTCTGGATCTGCATGAGATGTCGCCTGCCGCGTTGCGCAGCATTTTGACCACGGCCCACGCCATGAAAGCCCACCGTAGGGGATGGAGCAAGGGCGCGAAGGAAACGGATTTGCCGTTGAAGGGCAAAGCTGTTGCTCTGATTTTTGAACGCCCGTCCACCCGCACGCGTGTGTCTTTTGAAATGGGCATGAAGCAGCTGGGCGGCGAAGTTCTGGTTTTGAATTCCGGTGACATGCAATTGGGCCGGGGTGAAACCATCGCCGATACAGCACGGGTGTTGTCGCGCTATGTTGATGGCATTGTGCTCCGGGCGGCAAAACATTCACATCTGACGGAGCTTGCAGGTGCTGCAACGGTTCCCGTCATCAATGGCCTCACCGATCATACGCACCCTTGTCAGGTGATGGCGGATATTCAAACGCTGGAAGAGCGCAAAGGTGATGTGTCGAAACATACGGTGGCGTGGGTGGGGGACGGCAATAATGTTGCGGCGTCATGGGTGCATGCTGTTGGCAAGCTTGGTGGCAAGTTGCGGCTGGGTTGTCCTGAAGAATACCCCATGGAAAAACCCGTGATGGACTGGGCCCGTGCCAACACCGCCCATGTGGTGGAAGTAAATACTGCGGAAGCTGCGGTTGCGGGAAGTGACTGCATCATAACCGATGCATGGGTCTCTATGCATGACACGGACGGTGAACGCCGTCACAATGTGTTGCAACCGTTTCAGGTCAATGATCGTTTGATGAAATTGGCAAACCCGGGAGCGCTGTTCATGCATTGCCTGCCCGCACACCGCAATGAAGAGGTGACGGACAGTGTGATTGATGGTCCGCAGTCGGTGGTGCTGGATGAAGCGGAGAACCGGTTGCATGT
>JANMEM010000486.1:0-1644 GCA_031376985.1 Hyphomicrobiales bacterium | reverse complement strand
ACACAGGCGATCAGCAGAAAACGGTAAATGGTTTTGAGAGGGGAAGCGAACATGTTTCATTCTCCATCAAACGAGGCCAACTTTCTTGAACGCAGTGTTACAGCAAATGGATTTGTGTGCAATGCAGCGACGATTTATCGTCGCAGAGAGCCGCCAAGCCTTTGGTATCGCTTGACCGATTGCAACAGCAATGATCAAGTCTGGATTGGCTAATATCGCCAGCGCCTCGATTCAATGAAACATAAAGTTCGGATCAACGGGCTGGACGGGAGGAAAACAGATGCCAACAGTAAGCATGAAAGTAAACGGTAAGACCGTGGGCGGCGAAATTGAAGGCCGCACGTTGCTTGTCGAATATATCCGAGAACATCTGGGACTGACGGGAACACATGTGGGCTGCGACACAAGCCAATGCGGTGCCTGTGTGGTTCACGTGAATGGCGTGGCCGTGAAAAGCTGCACGACGCTGGCCGCTGGCTGCGAAGGTGCTGTTGTTACAACAATTGAAGGCATTGGCGGCAAAGACGGGGCACTGCACCCGATGCAGCAGGCTTTCCACGAAGAGCATGGATTGCAATGTGGATATTGTACGCCGGGCATGATCATGTCGGCCATCGACATCGTAAAGCGTAAAGGCAAGAAGCTGGATGAAGACATCATCCGCCACGAGCTTGAAGGCAACATCTGCCGCTGCACCGGCTATCACAACATTGTGAAGGCTGTGCAGTCCGGCGCGTCAAACATGTAATCAGAGGCATTCAACATGACAGTTACAGGTACAGGCGTTGGCGCATCGGTCAAACGCAAGGAAGACAAGCGATTTATCACAGGCAAGGGCCGCTATACGGACGATATCAATTTGAAGGCACAGACCTTCGCCTATTTCGTACGCTCACCCCACGCCCACGCCACCATCAAATCCATCAACACCAAAAAGGCAGCGGCCATGCTCGGCGTTTTGGGCGTTTTCACAGGTTCCGACGTTGCTGAGGACAAGATTGGCGGCTTGATTTGCGGTTGGACCATCCACTCCAAGGACGGAAACCCGATGAAGGCTGGCCCACACCCCATCCTCGCCGTTGGCAAGGTGCGCTATGTGGGTGACCATGTGGCTGTGGTGGTGGCAGAAACCAAAGACCAGGCCAAGGCCGCCGCCGGATTGGTGGAAGTTAAATATGCAACACTTCCCCACGTCATTGATGCGGGCAAGGCCATGAAGAGCAAAGCCCAGGTTCATGACGTGGCCAATGACAACCGCGTTTATAACTGGTCGATTGGTGACGAAGGCAATACGGGTGCTGCTTTCAAGAGTGCGGCCCATGTGACTACGCTGAATATTGTCAACAATCGCCTCATTCCCAATGCCATGGAACCACGCTCTGCGATTGGTTCCTATGACACGGGTGATGAGCACTATACGCTTTATACCACGTCGCAGAATCCGCATGTGGCCCGGCTTGTCATTTCAGCATTCCACGGACTTTGCCCTGAAAACAAATTGCGCGTTATCGCCCCTGATGTGGGTGGCGGGTTCGGTTCGAAAATCTTTATCTATGCCGAAGAAGTCGTTTGCCTCTGGGCTTCAAAGCGTGTGGGCGGTCGTCCTGTAAAGTGGACAGCGGAACGCACGGAAAGCTTCCTCGC
>JANMEM010000373.1:0-1928 GCA_031376985.1 Hyphomicrobiales bacterium | reverse complement strand
GAGAGCCGACTTCATGGCAGCATCCGGTGGTCGCGCGGCAAAACTGAAAATTGGTGCAATGCCAGAGGGCGCGTGGCTGCAATCGTCACCAGCACAACCGTGACGTGATTCGGGTTGTAGGCATGTTTAGGCGGAAAATATGCTGCCGGGAAATCGCGCCCGGGGTTAAGGGCAACCAGAAAAAGAGTTAATATTTACCAAAATAGCAAGAGTTGCGCGAAAAACAGGCAGTTTTTGTTAAGAAAATGCGGAAATATTGAGTCTTATTCGTGAATTAAGTTGACTGCATTCTTAACATTCGTTAGGGGTAGCGCGGGGCCTAAAGCACAGCACATCTTGTAATTAGTTAAGAGAGGATTAAATTATGACAACGGCACTGAAAAAATTTGCCCGGTCAGCTGCTCTTGCAGCTGTGATTGGAACGTCTTCGTTCTTCGTTACGACAGGCGCAAATGCCCTGACGACGGTAATCAACATCGGCAATCTGAACAACGCCAACTACAATTACGGCGATCTGGATTTGACCACGGCTGATGAATTCAAGTTTGAAGGCTTCGTCAAAGGCACGGGTGCAATCACCGTGAATACCTTCGTCGGCAGCAGCTATTCCAGCGCTATTGCCGCCATCAACGTTCTCTTGGCCCGTGTTTCGGGTTCATCGGGCACAGTATCGGGCACATGGGGCGGAAACGTACTCGCATTTGCCCTCAACAACGGCACATGGTCAGCACTTGGCGATGTCAATTTCCCGTCAACGGGTCTTGCCGGCGCACAGCTTCTGACCGTGAACTACACCGGCTTCACCAAGCAAGGTCAGTTCTCGGCCAGCGTGTCGGCTGTTCCAGTTCCAGGCGCAGCTCTCTTGCTGCTCTCGGGTCTTGGCGGCTTGGGCTTCCTGTCGCGTCGTCGCAAGGCAGTGAAAGCCTGAGTTCTACATTTTTTAGTTTCGTTTGAAGGGGAGCTGAAGCGGCTCCCCTTTTTATTTGTCCGGTTTTCAGGTCTGGACAGTTGCTAAACTGTTGCGCGGCGTTGCAGCACGCGCTTGAGGAAGGTCCGGGTGCGTTCCTGTTGCGGATCATCAAAAATTTCCGCTGCCGTGCCCTCTTCCACGATGCGGCCCTGATCCAGGAAACATACCCTGTCGGCAGCCTCGCGGGCGAAGGACATTTCGTGGGTGGCGAGGATCATGGTCATGCCTTCGGCTTTCAAGTCACGCACCACGTCCAGCACTTCGCCCACAAGTTCCGGATCAAGGGCTGACGTGATTTCGTCAAACAACATGACCTCAGGTGACATGGCCAGCGCCCGGATGATGGCAACGCGCTGTTGCTGTCCTCCGGAAAGTTGGTCCGGGTAATTGCGCATACGGTCGATGAGGCCAAAGCGGCGGAACAGAGCTTCAGCCTGGGCGGTTACTTCCGTCTCACTCTTCTTGTTCACACGCCGGGGCGCCAGCGTCACGTTCTCCAGCGCCGTCATATGCGGAAACAGGTTGAAGCTCTGGAACACCATGCCGATACGTTGACGAATAGACTGGGCATTGATCTCAGGCAGGGTGATGTCTTCACCGTCCATCAGGATCTGACCATCGTCGATGGCTTCGAGCAGGTTGATGGAGCGCAGCAGCGTAGACTTTCCAGAGCCTGATGCGCCGATGAGGCAAACGAGTTCGCCTTGCCTGACCTCCAGATCAATCCCCCTGCATACGGTATGGGGACCGAAGCTTTTCCAGACGTCGATGAGTTGCAGCTTTTCCGGCACCCGCATCAACTCCGCTGCTGCTTTTGTCTGGCCAACATCTTGTCTGCAGCCCAGGTGGCGGGAATGGTTACGGCGAGGAAGATGATGGATGCGCCGATGTAGGGCGTGAAGTTGGCCAGAAGCGACTTGTCGACCCCGGCTTGCCGCAGGATTTCAACGGGACCCAC
>JANMEM010000369.1:0-6823 GCA_031376985.1 Hyphomicrobiales bacterium | reverse complement strand
CTTCATCAACGCCATCCGCGTCAATACCGCCATTGGCGGCTCAACCAATGCTCCAAATCATCTGAACGCGATTGCGAGGCACCTGGGCCTGCAACTCGACGTCATCGATTGGGAAGAGCAGGGCCATGAGTTGCCGCTGCTGGTGAACATGATGCCCGCAGGTGAATATCTGGGTGAAGATTTCCACCGCGCTGGAGCCGTGCCATCGGTCATCGCCGAGCTGATTGCCGCCGGAAAAATTCATGAAGACTGCATAACCGCCAATGGCAAAACCATCGGTGAAAACAACAAGGGCAAGTTCTCGTGGAACAGGAAAGTCATCCGCGAATTCAATGACCCGATCAAGAAACATGCCGGCTTCAAAATGCTGAAAGGCAATCTGTTTGATTCAGCCATCATGAAGACAAGCGTCATCTCGGAAGAGTTCCGCTTGCGCTATTTGTCGAACCCGAAAGATCCAAACGCATTCGAAGCCAAGGCCATAGTGTTTGACGGCCCGGAAGATTACCACGCCAATATCGACAACAAAAAACTCGACGTTGATGAAAACACCATCCTGTTCATTCGTGGCGTCGGCCCTCTGGGCTATCCCGGAGCCGCAGAAGTCGTCAATATGCGCGCGCCCAATTATCTCCTGGAACGCGGCATCCGCTCTCTCCCGTGTGTGGGCGACGGCCGACAATCCGGCACATCCGGCTCACCCTCAATTCTGAACGCTTCCCCCGAAGCTGCAGCAGGCGGTGGCTTGGCCGTGTTGAAGAATGGCGACATGGTGCGCATCGACCTCAACAAGGGCGAATGCAATCTTTTAATTTCCGATGCTGATCTCAAAATGCGTCACACCGAACTCGAAGCCGCAGGCGGCTACAAAGTGCCTGAATCCCAAACCCCATGGCAGGAAATCTTCCGCAAGGAAACCGACCAGCTCGCCCAAGGCATGGTGCTGAAAGGTGCCGTGAAGTTCCAGCGCGTCGGCAAAGTGCATCCGGTGCCGCGAGATAATCACTAGGCACGCCCAATTTTCCATCACACCGCGCCGCACATTAATTTGTGCGGTGCATTCTGCATGTCTGCCATACCTTCACCGCACTTAACTGTTATAACAGTTTGCGCCATGGTGTGCCAGCGTGGCATTGACGCCAATAGATCACGCCAAGTGATCGGTTCATACATCATGGGAGAGTTACAAGACATGAAACGCATTTCAAGACGCCACCTGATTTCAGGTATTGCCGCAATCGCACTTGCCGCCAGTGCCACTCAGGCGCTTGCTGCCGACAAAATCCTGGCTTCGGTGCCGGGCCTCACCTTCCCCTTCTTCGTGCACATGATGAATGCCTTCAAGGCTGAAATCGTGAAGCAAGGCTATGAAGCCATTGAGAGCGATGGTCAGGTGTCATCACCGAAGCAAACCGCTGACGTTGAAGCCGCCATCACGCAAGGTGTGAAAGGCATCGTCATCAGCCCGAATGAAGTGGACGCCATGGCTCCTGCATTGCAACAAGCTGTAGACGCCAAAATTCCCGTGGTCACTGTTGACCGCCGCGTGCCCTCAGTCGAAGGCATTCTCGCCCATATCGGCGCTGACAATGTGAAGGGCGGCGAAGCCCAGGCCAACCTCATCGTATCCATGTTCCCCGCTGGTGCCACCATCGTCAACCTGCAAGGCCAGTCCGGCGCATCACCCGCCATTGACCGCAACAAGGGCTTGCACAATGTGCTCGACGGCATGGCCGACAAATACAAGATCGTGTTTGAACAAACCGCAGGCTTTGACCGGGCAAAGGGTTTGGCTGTTACAGAAGCCGCACTCTCCGGTCTTGCCGAAGCGCCAAAGGTAATTGTCGCCGCCAATGACGACATGGCACTGGGTGCCATGGAAGCCGTGAAGGGCCGTGGCATGTCGGGTATCGTCATCATCGGTTTTGACGCTTTGCCAGAAGCCTTGGCTCAGGTGCGTGACGGTGGCCTCACCGCCACCATCGAACAGTTCCCCGGACAGCAAAGTGCGCTCGGTGTGCAAACACTGGTGGCCTTTCTGAAAGATGGCACCATGCCAAAGGAAAAGGTTTTGCTGCTGACGCCAGTGGCCGTTACCAAGGATAATCTGAGCATCGCCGAACGCATGGGCGAAGTGAAATAATCCCTCCCCCAAACTTGATCTGGCCGGGGCAACCCGGCCAGTCTTTCACACGCACATGACCACATCCGAACACCCACGCCCCCTGCTGCGCATGACGGGCATCTCCAAGTCGTTTCCCGGCGTGAAGGCGCTTGAGGACGTGGACTTCTCCGTGGGCTCCGCCGAAATTCACGCTTTCCTTGGAGAGAATGGTGCAGGCAAATCCACGCTTTTGAAAATTCTCTCCGGCGCTCAGGCCCCTGATGCAGGCCAGATTGAATTCGACGGCAAGCCTGTCGTCTTCGCCTCGCCGCAAGACGCACAGGCCGCAGGCATTGTAACGATTTATCAGGAATTCACCTTGGCACCTGACATGACCATTGCGGAAAATGTGTTTGTCGGACGCGAGCCCGGTTCCCGCTTTTTTGTCAACCACACCCGGATGGAAGATGAAACGCGCACTTTATGCAAGCGCATCGGGCTTGACCGTGATCCATCAACCCGCGTCCGCGATTTGGCTGTGGCCGAACAGCAAATGGTCGAAATCGCGCGTGCGCTCTCCATGAAATCGCGGCTCATCGTCATGGATGAGCCGACGTCGGCCTTGAGCCGTTCCGAAGTTGAAAAACTCTACATCATCGTCCGCGCACTCAAGGTTGAAGGCATCTCCACAATTTTCGTCACGCACCGCCTCGAAGAAGTGTTCGAAATCTGCGACTCCTACACGGTTCTGCGCGACGGCCATCACATCGGCGCAGGTTCGGTAAAAGACATAACCATCGAAGGCATCATCCGCATGATGGTGGGGCGTGAAGTGGGCCTGCTGGCCCATCGTCAAGGCAGCACGGCACAAAGCGAGGTCGCCCTCGAAGTCAAAAATCTTTCGCGCCGCCGCAAGAGTTCCGACGCAAGCGCCATCGAATTGCACGGTGTGTCATTCAAGGTCCACAAGGGCGAAATTCTGGGCGTTGCCGGGCTCGTCGGTGCAGGTCGCACTGAATCCGCCCGCGCCATTTTCGGGGCCGACCGTCTCGATTCAGGCGAGGTTCTGGTCGGTGGAAAGTCCGTCACTATTCGAAATCCCGCCGACGCGATTGCCATGGGCATAGGCCTCGTACCGGAGGACCGCAAACAACAGGCGCTTTTTTTGGGCCTCGCCATCCGCACCAATCTGTCCATGGCCGCCCATGACCGCATCAGTGCCTGGGGCGCATTCATCAGTACACGGAAGGAAAAGGCGCTGGTTGAAGATTACCGGAAAGCCCTTAACATCCGCATGGCGTCAGGCGATCAACTCGTCGGCAATCTCTCCGGCGGCAACCAGCAGAAGGTCGTACTGGCCCGCTGGCTGGCGTTGCGCCCCAGTGTGTTGATCGTTGATGAGCCCACACGTGGCATTGACGTGGGAGCAAAAGTCGAAGTGCACAATCTCCTCATCGACATGGCCAAGAATGGCATTGCCATTATTGTCATCTCCTCGGAGCTGCCAGAAGTGCTGGCATTGGCTGACCGTATTGTAACCATGCGCGAAGGCCGCGTCACGGGTGAGGTGCCGGGCCGTGGTGCAACACAGGAACAACTCATGACTTTGATGACACTCAGTACCGCCAAGGCGGCATAAGGGACAACGCGACATGGCGATCACCAGCACCGATAAATCCTTCGATGCCTTTGGCTTCATCGCCCGCTTTGCGCCACTGATTTTCCTGCTCATCCTCATGGCCGTTTTCGCCATTATGGAGCCACGATTCCTGTCGTCGATCAATCTGTTCAACGTCATGCGGCAAGTCTCGATCACGGGCCTGCTCGCCATCGGCATGACCTTCGTAATCTTAACCGCAGGCATTGATCTCTCCATCGGCTCGCTGCTTGCCTTCGCAGGCCTAGTCGCCGCCGCCGTGGCCAAGGGCGGTATGCAGGATCGCTTCACCGTGGGCAACGACGCCGTGGGTTATGGCTGGCCGCTGGCGGCCTTGGCCGCAATCGCCCTGGGCGTGGCAGGCGGCTACCTGCAAGGCCTCGCCATTACCAAATTAAAAGTGCCACCCTTCGTGGTCACCTTGGGTGGAATGTCGGTTTTCCGAGGGGCAGCCTTGTTGTTCGCGGCAGGCGGACCTATCAGCGGTTTTGACAAGGCTTTCAGCTGGTGGGGCCAAGGCAAAATCGGCCCGGTGCCTGTGCCCGTCCTGATCTTCCTGTTCTGCGCCATCATCGCCCATATCGTTTTGAGATACATGCGCTTTGGCCGGAGAATCTACGCTGTAGGAGGCAACCCCGAAGCCGCCAGACTATCCGGCCTCAACGTCAACGGAATTATTTGTAGTGTCTACGTCATCATGGGCTTCTTTGCAGGCCTTGGCGCCTTCGTGTTGGCTGCACGTTTGAACTCCGCCGAAGCCGTAGCAGGCACAGGCTATGAACTTACGGTGATCGCATCAGTGGTCATTGGCGGAACGAGTTTGTTTGGCGGCGTGGGCACAATCTTCGGCACTGTCATCGGCACCATATTGATCGGTGTACTCCTCAACGGCCTCGTCCTGATGAACGTCTCAAGCTACATCCAGCAGATCATCATCGGGGTGATCATCGTGCTGGCTGTGGCGTTTGATACGTTCGCGAAGTCGAGACGGCGGAAGGCGTAGTCATCAACCCTTTCCGCTTGCGGGGCGGGACGGAGGCCGTCAATTTAACCCGTTCCAAACCAGTCTGGCTACCGTAAATGCTGCAACAGCCAAGAACACAGCACCCGACCCCCGTCCAATCCAAGTCGTCACACCCGGATAGCCCGTCAGAGCATCCCGCGACTTTGCCGCCGCTAGCCCCATTCCGCCATAGACCAGTCCTTGCGCCACAATAGTGATGACCCCCAACACCAAAGCCTGCCCCAGCATGTTCCCGAATTTTGCCAACATGAATTGCGGATAGACGGCCAGTGTGAACATGTAGGCCTTGGGGTTCAGTATGCAGGTGATGAAGCCTTGTCCGAATGCCTGTTGCATGGACGATGAACCATTGCTGCCCAAACTCGATACCGTGATGGAACTTCGCACCAGCGTCCAGCCGATCCACGCCATGTATGTGGCTCCTGCCAGCAGGATTGTCGTGAACACGTAAGCAGGCAAAGTCGTCAACACCCCAACGCAGATCGCGGCGAACACCGTGTGGAATATGCCGCCCAGCATGACGCCAGCTGTGGCCATCAAGCCCCGTGCGCGGCCACCCGTCAGGGCATTGGCAATAACAAAGAACATGTCCATTCCCGGCACGATGATGATGCCGAACAGAAGCAGTGAAAAGATCCAGAGATTTTGTGCGTAACTCATGGTGTCCTCAAATAGAACTGCCCGCTGACAGGATCTGTCAGCAGGCTGGATACATGTGTGGAGTATCGGATAATCTAGCAGGATGACCGCGCGCCGTCAAGCGTTATTTTCCTGTTAAAGGAAATTGTAGGGGTCAACATCTATCGCAAAGTCAAGTGAACCTTTTGGCTTTACTTGTGAAAGCCAGAGTTTGAGAAAGGCCTGAATGTCCTTTTCCCGCGATGCCTTCACCAGAAAACGCCAGCGGTGCCGGCCCTTGATCACCGAAATCGGCGCCTGTGCTGGCCCAAGCACTGTCACATCATCCGTATGCGGAATAATCTGCGAGAGGTAGCGCGAGAAGCGTTCAACTTCCGACGCCTCATTACCAGACACAATAATCGCCGCCAAGCGGCCATAGGGCGGCAGCGCTGCATTTTCGCGGATCAGTTTTTCCTGGGTGAAATAAGCCTCACGATCACCCTTGGTCAAAGCTCGCATCAGCGGATGTTCGGGCGAATAAGTCTGTACGAGAGCGTGGCCCGGTTTTACCCCACGTCCAGCCCTTCCCGCAACTTGCGCCAGCAACGCCCAAGTGCGTTCGCCTGCCCGGGGATCAGAGGATTCCAGCGCCAAATCCGCATCGACCACACCCACAAACGTCAGGTGTGGAAAATGATGGCCCTTGGCTACGAGTTGTGTACCGATGACCAGATTATGTGTGCCATCTTCGACCTCGCGGATCACGTCACGCAGCATTTGCCCCCTTGCCAGATCAGACGAGAGGATGGTCATACGGGCTTCGGGAAACAGTTTGATTGCCTCTTCCGCCAAGCGCTCCACGCCAGGGCCAACCGGCACCATTTTGTCTTCAACGCCACATTTCGGGCAGGCTTTCGGCATGGGTTCCTGATGGCCGCAGTGGTGGCACATGAGGATCCGGCGGAAGCGGTGTTCCACCATTGACGCTGCACAATCGGGGCAGTCCAGTCGATGCCCACAAGCGCGGCACAAGGTGAGTGGCGCATAGCCACGGCGGTTCAGGAAGAGAAGGGCCTGATCACCGGACTCCAGGGTTTTGCGCACTTCCGCGACCAAGGGCTTTGACAGCCAGCGTCCGGACTCCACGTCCTCGGTGCGCATGTCGATCAATTTGATTTCCGGCAATTCCGGGCGGCCGTAGCGGTCTTGCAATTTCACGACCCCGTAACGGCCACGATCCACATTAACAATGCTTTCAAGCGATGGTGTGGCGGATGCCAGTACGACGGGAAATTTTCCGACGTTGCCGTAGAGCACGGCCATGTCGCGGGCGTGATAGGTTACACCTTCGGATTGTTTGTAAGCGGATTCATGCTCTTCATCGACGACGATGAGACCCAGATTTTTCCACGGTAGA
>JANMEM010000086.1:0-2921 GCA_031376985.1 Hyphomicrobiales bacterium | reverse complement strand
TTGTCCCACTTCCGGCGCTTTGTCGGCGTCGGCACCTGTTCGATGCCCGTCAGATATTTGCCCGTGAGACTGGCCGGATTCGCCATCACTTCCGCAGGCGTACCCTTGGCCACAACATGGCCACCGTTGACCCCGGCACCGGGACCGATGTCCACCATATAATCCGCCAGACGGATAGCATCCTCATCATGCTCCACCACGATGACGGTGTTGCCAATGTCACGCAGATGCACGAGGGTTTTGAGCAGCCGTTCGTTGTCACGTTGATGCAATCCAATCGAAGGCTCATCCAGAACATACAACACGCCCGTAAGACCGGAACCAATTTGTGACGCCAGTCGAATGCGCTGACTTTCCCCACCCGATAATGTTCCTGCCATGCGTGACAGCGAAATGTAATTCAGACCCACATCAACCAAAAACCGCAAACGTTCATGGATCTCTTTCAGAATCCGCGCCGCAATTTCTTTCTGTTTCGGAGTCAACTTGGCTTCAAGTTGGCTGTACCACGCGTCCGCTTCCGCAATCGAAAATTTCGACACGTTGCCGATGTGCAAATTGTCAATTTTCACCGCCAGAGCTTGTGGTTTCAGGCGATAGCCTTTGCAGACATGGCATTCATGGTCTGATTGGTAGCGCGCCAATTCCTCGCGCATCCATTCCGAATCTGTCTCGCGCCAGCGCCGCTCAATATTGCCAATCACGCCTTCAAACGGCTTCCTGGTTTTGTAACTGCGCAACCCATCGTCATAGGTAATGGTGATTTCGTCTTCACCTGTGCCGTTCATGACAGCATCACGAAATTGCTTGGACAATTCTTTCCACGGCTTAGTCATCGAGCCCTTATAGTGTTTCGCCAAGGCTTCCAGAGTTTGCGTGTAGTAAGGCGACGTGGCCCCCGTCTTGGCCCAAGGTGCCACGGCCCCTTCGCGCAGTGAAAGACTGTGGTCCGGCACGATCATGTCTGCTTCAAATTTCAGTTCGGTTCCCAATCCATCGCAGGCCGGGCATGCGCCAAATGGATTGTTGAACGAGAACAGCCGCGGCTCGATTTCCTCAATTGTAAAACCTGAAACCGGGCAGGCGAATTTTTCAGAGAACATGATGCGCTCATGTGTTTCGTTCTTGCTCTTGTTCGCACTCTCCTCTGACGTTTGCGAAGCGGGCAGGGGCTTGTCGGTGAACTCCGCAACGGCCAAGCCATCCGCCAGTTTCAGAGCCGTCTCAAATGAATCTGCCAACCGCGTGGCAATGTCTTCGCGCACCACAATCCGGTCCACGACAACATCAACATCATGTTTGTATTTTTTATCAAGGGCAGGCACCGCATCAATCTCATGGAACACACCATCGACCTTGACGCGCTGGAAACCTTTCTTCTGCAACTCCGCCAGATCTTTTTTGTACTCTCCTTTCCGCCCGCGCACGATGGGAGCGAGGATGTAAAGCCGCGTCCCTTCTGGAAGGGCCATGGTGCGGTCCACCATCTGCGTCACGGTCTGCGCCTCGATCGGCAAACCTGTGGCGGGCGAATAGGGCACCCCCACCCGCGCAAACAGCAGCCGCATGTAGTCATAGATTTCGGTGACAGTGCCCACCGTTGAACGCGGATTGCGCGACGTGGTTTTCTGTTCAATCGAAATCGCAGGAGACAAACCATCAATCTGGTCCACATCCGGCTTCTGCATCATTTCAAGGAACTGCCGCGCATAGGCCGAAAGTGATTCAACATAGCGCCGCTGTCCCTCGGCATAAATCGTGTCAAACGCCAGCGATGATTTCCCGGAGCCGGACAGCCCCGTGAAAACGATGAGTTTGTCCCTTGGCAATTCAAGTGATATGTTTTTCAGGTTGTGCTCACGGGCACCCTGAATCGAAATAACGCGTTTTGTTTCGGCCATGCTCAGACTGCTAGATCAAATGGAGAACGTTGACAACCGCATATACGTCACAGCCGCATGACAGGATGTGTCAGCAAGCTGGCGGGCTGGTTTCAATAGGACAAGGCTTCGCCGTTGACCGTAACCGACGTGGCGGTGACTTCAAACCCGACGCCCTTGCTGCTGCCCGCAATGCGCACGGGAATATAGCTGCCCTTGTTGGCAACGGGTGCCAGTGAAATCTCGTAAGGTATCGCATCCGTGTCTCCCCCCTCGACATCGCCGCCGGCAATGGGGGTATAGATCAGCTTGCAGGTGAGCACGCCACCCGATGCGCTGATACTGGCCAGCGACACGTCAAACACATCGCGGCCATCAAAAACCCGGTGCTTGCCGCTGCAAGGTTTGGCACTGCGGCTCAGTTTCAACAACATGGACAAGGGGTCCATCACCTTGTTGTTCAAGGCCGCAAGGATCGCAGCGTCGTAATCTTCACCTTCAGTCACCAAAGTTCCATTTGATGAAAACGACAGTTTGCGCTCCTTGAGCTTGTCATTTTTCTTGCGGGCGTAGGCATAGGCAGATGGCATCAGGCCAGCGTCGGAAAAGCGGCCATTGGCTGACATGCTGAGTCTGATCTTGGAAAACATTTTGGATACGCCGACAGTCTTGGCTGACAGCCCGGCAGAATAACCTACGTCATCAAGTGTTGCGGAATAATCCGCCTTCATGATCCGCGCACCCGCCAGCGAAACATCAAAACTGGCAGAAATGACATCAGCCGCCTGCACGGGTGCTGCCAGTGCTATCAAGCCGAAAATCAAACCACACTTCATCATTGCCGAAATCCTCATGCCGTTGCGCAACCAGCGCCCGGTTCAATTGGCAAGCCAATAGGGCTCAAATATGGTGATACTATTCGCCAGTCCACGCACAACTTCAAGTGCGCCGCGCGCCTCTGAACTCAAAGCTCAAATGCGCCACCAAAGCTGCAAACACCACAGCGCCACCAATCAAGGTGCGGTCATCCGGAATTTCGCC
>JANMEM010000223.1:0-2772 GCA_031376985.1 Hyphomicrobiales bacterium | reverse complement strand
ATTGGCAATATTCGTGATTAAAAACCGTTGGAAGTGGACCATCCATGCAACACTGGCATTGATGTTGCCATTGCTGGCCATCGACTTGATCTTCTTCGGTGCCAACGCGCTGAAAATTGCACAGGGCGGCTGGATGCCACTTGCTATGGGTGGCCTGATCATGGTGCTGATGTGGACCTGGCGGACAGGGACACGCCAGATTGCCAAGGCGACGCAAAGCATGGATGCACCGTTGAGCACCGTGGTTAAAAGTCTGGCCAAGAGTGGCGTACACCGGATTGAGGGTACGGCGATTTTCTTCACGCAAACACCCGATGCAGCACCGACAGCGCTGATGCACAGTCTGAAGCACTTCAAAGGCCTGCATCGCAACAACGTTATCCTCTCGGTGAAAACCGAGGGACAGCCCTATGTTGACGATGCAGAGCGCATGACGGTCAAGGAACTCTCGCCGGATTTCTCGTCGGTCGAGATGCGCTTTGGCTTTATGGAATCACCAGACGTGCCAAAGGCCCTGTCACAAAAGGTCTGGCCCGGAAGCACTGCGGCACCTGCCAACACCAGCTTCTTCCTGTCAAGGAGGAACCTGCAAGCGTCAAAACAAGTGGGCATGCCACTGTGGCAAGATGCAATCTTCATCTTCCTCGCCCGCAATGGCGATGACGCCAGCAGGTACTTCCAGCTGCCGCCGGACAGGGTGGTGGAGTTGGGGAGCAGGGTTTCGATTTAGGAAGAGAAAGAAGAGACCTCATCCGCCCTTCGGGCACCTTCTCCAGCAAGAGGGCTGAAGAAGGGACGTCATACTGTCCCTTCTCCACGCAACTTCGCGTGGAGAAGGTGGCGCAACGCGCCGGATGAGGTCCCTTGCTCTAGTTCTTCCGCGGCATCAGATCATAGGGATGCTTCCAGCCCTTGATGTCACGCAACCGGTCCAGCCAATTCTGCACATGCGCAAACTGGTTCAAATCAAACGGCAGTTCATCGCCGTAATACAAATATCCACAGAGTGAAAAATCAGCGATCGTGGGGCGCTTTCCGATGACATAGGGCTGCTGTGTCAGATGACCGTCGAGCACTTTCAACGCGCCCAGCGCCCTGCCCCTCAGCCACTCGGTGACGGGCGTCTCGCCTGTTTTAGCCAACGAAATCATATATCGTAAAGTTGCTATCGGACTGGTGAGTTTGTGATTGTCAAACAACATCCAGCGCAGAATTTCGCGGCGTTCATCATCGCTTTTAGGCCCATATTTGCGACTGACCTCGGCGAGATAATCAAGAATGACGCCGGATTGGGTGAGTTTTCGCGCACCATGAATCAGAACAGGCGCTTCGCCCATCTCATTGAAATTTTGCCTGAACCCGTCACTCCGGGTTTCACCGTTGAAAAAATCCACCCATTGGGGCTTCCAACTGAGTTCGCAGGCTTGCAGCATGAATGCCGCCTTATAGGCGTTGCCTGACTCGCCAAAACATAACAATGTAAAATCCGCCATCACCATCCCCGGTCAGCAAATCATTATCTCACATCCAGAACACTTGTGCGCGCCAGACGAATGACATCAGAGGCCAAAGAGCCTTTGAAGAGTCGCTCCACGCGACTACGCCCTTCATCTGTGACGGCAATGAGGCGGTAGAGCGATCCTGACTCAACAATTTCCTGAAGCGGATCACCCACTGCGGTTCTGGTTTCATGCACGTCGATTTTCATGGCCTTGAGCAAGGCTTTGGCATTGGCCACAGCCTCCTCTGCAGCGGGCCGCGCCTCGGCTGAAGGCGCCACAGAAAACAGCGTGATGGGTTCCCCTGTCATATGGGCTAACACCGCTGAGCGACGCACCGCCTGCATGGCGCGGGAGGTGCCATCGGTGCAGATGAAGAAGCCTTTACGGTCAAGGCTGTTGCGTGCCACCAGCACGGAACAGGGTGCCATGGTGGCGACGTTTTGCACAATGCCGGTGCCGAAGAAGGCCTTGAACTCGCTGCGCCAGTGGGTGGGTTCACCAAGGATCATCAGGTTATAGGGACCAAGTTCATATTGGTCGAGAATGCCACCCGCAACATCAGGAGCAGTTTTGAGTTTGAGCACGACGTTGCGACCGCCGGGTTCCTTATATTCGACCTTGGTATCCCCCGCCGCATCGCCCCACGAGCTTTCATGGGTGCCGCTGGCGCTCCAGCTTTCGGCGTCGATACCTTCTTCTTTCAATACTTCCAGCGAGCGTTTGAGATATTTGACACCCGGAAGTTCAAAGCCCGCCTCCATCATGTTTTGCCGCGCCAGCCGCACCTGCAAGCCACCGGAATGCAAGCCCTGGTCAATCGGGCGGACAAAGACATTGATGATATCGCAGTTCTGCGTGGTGGCAAGGCGGGCGGCAAAGCGCACACACACATCGCTTTCGTCACTGCCGTCAATGCAGGCGAGGATGCGGAAACGGCTGCGGCGCTGGCCGCGCAAATGTTGCAAGGTTTTGCGAACCGCTGCTTCCTGACGGTCACTCAAGGTGGAGCGTTTGAACAGATCTTTCACAACTGGCCCTCCTCTCCCACGGATTATGGCGCTAGCAGCGGCCAGTACAAGCCCGCTGTGAGCAGCAGCACGATGAAGGACAACACCATCATGCGGATACCGATCTTGAAGAAATCCGAACTGCGCAAATAGCCTGATGCAAAAATGATGGTGAAGGCCGGTTGTGCTGCCGGAGTCAAATATCCAAAGGCCGAGGACATGGCGGTTATGAAGCCCACGCGGAGCGGGTCTTCACCCGCCGC
>JANMEM010000215.1:0-6571 GCA_031376985.1 Hyphomicrobiales bacterium | reverse complement strand
TATGATGCGCCCAAGTCCAGTGCCGCTTCTTCCTGTGCGCGGTCAAAACGAGTCAACCTCGCCATGATGATGAGCAGGCAATAGGCCGCCACGAATGATGATTGACCGAGGATCGTAAGGATGACGCCCTTGTAGAATACGGCTTTTGTTACATCGGTGAGTCCGAACATGTCTTTCCAGAAAATCACCGTGGAAATACCGATGATGACTCCCGGCGTGAGCAATGGCGACACCGTGACCAGATAGAACAGGCTGCGAGCGCGGTGGTAAATCTGGTTCATGATAATGGCTGCAGACAGGCCGACAGGTACTGAAATGCAGACCACGCCAATGCCAATAATGACGGAGTTCAGAAGTCCCTCCATCATTTGCTGGTGGTGATAGAGTTTTACAAACCACTCCAGCGTGAAGCCTTCGAAGGGAATGACTTGCGGATAGTTCGACGTGTTGAACGCCGTGACACTCATGGCCAGCAGCGGGCCGAAGAGGTAGCCAAAAAACAGCACGAGATAGAACCCGAACATGCCCTTCATGACAAATTTCGACGTCACTTGATGGCCTCTCCAAGTTTCACGTTGAAGAGCTTGAGCATGCCGAGAACGATGGCAATACAGGCTGCAAGCAGAATGAAGGCATAGGCTGAGCCGCGTGGCCAATTGAAGCTCTGGAAGAAGAAGTCATAGACAATTTGCGTAAACCACAGTGTGCGTGGGCCGCCCAGCAACAAGGGAGCGGCGAGTGATCCGGCGGCCAGCATGAACACCAGTGTGCAGCCTGAGGCGATACCGGGCTTGGCATGGGGGATGACAACATCGCGATGGATTTTCCACCAGGGTGCGCCCAAATCCCGAGCCGCTTCAATCTGGTTTTTGTCAAGGCTTTCAATGGCATTGTAGAGCGGGAAAATCATGATCAACAGATTGGCATAGGACAGGCCCACCCACATGCCGGTGTTGTGCAGCAGGAAATCAATTTTACCATCCGGGCCAATGATGCCCATTTTGATGAGACTGGAGTTCAGCAGTCCGTTGGAGGCGAGGATCAGCTTCACGGCAAAGGAGCGCAGGATTTCATTGACCCAGTAGGGGACAATCAGGCCCAGCAATGCGAGACGCACTTTTTGGGCTGTGCCAGCTTGCGCCATGTAATAGGCCAGCGGATAACAGATGCAGAGATTGAGAACAGTCACACCAGCCGAAACCAAAATCGAATAGCGGAATGCTTTCATGTGGGTGTCGTTATATTCACCATCCGTCGGATTTACAAAAAACGATTTGTAATTGGCAATGGTGATGAAGTCCGTTGGACCGCCGCGTTGCGCGGGTGGCAGCCTGGGGTGGAAGCTTTCCACCACCATGTAAAGGTAGGGCAGCGTGACCAGAAACAGCGACCAGAAGGCGACAAGGCCGATGAAGGTTGCGCCCAAGACTGTGCCATTGCGTTCCCAATAGCTTTTATGAGTTGGGTCGTGGGAGACCTTCGATTCATACCGCGCCATGAGCCAGAAGCCGAAGATCACGACCAAGGGAATCAGGAAGACGAGGGTACGACTACTCACGGGCCATCTTCCCTTCTGGAAGCACCAGGCCCAGCGCCGGATCATAACTGATGTTGGCGTTTTCGCCCTGTGATGGCACCTTGGCACCACCATGACGCCCCACGGTAACGGTGAGATTTTTCTTAGCGGCGCCTTTGAGAAACACGTGTGTCATATTGCCTTCGAAGGCGACATTGATCACGGATGAACTGAGACTGCTGTTGGCTTCGCCCTTGCCGAGTTTGAAAGACTCCGGCCTTACAAACAGAATGGCCTTGTCACCGGTTTTTAGCCCGCCCGGATTGCGACCACGCAGTTTTCCAAAGCCGGTATCAACCACGGCTTCGTCTTTGCTGGCCTTGCTCACGGTACCGCTGAACGGGTTGTTTTCGCCGACAAACGATGCGACGAAGGGCGTCGAGGGCTGATCGTAAACCGTAGCGCCGTCCGCCACCTGTTCAATCACACCATCACTCATGACGGCGATACGGTCTGACATTGTCAAGGCTTCACCCTGATCATGGGTGATGTAAATAAATGTAATACCCACTCGCTGTTGAATCGCCCGCAACTCATTGCGCATATGCTGGCGCAATTTGAGATCAAGCGCTGAGAGCGGTTCATCCAACAGCAGCACTTTTGGTTCAACGGCCAAGGCACGGGCAATGGCGACACGTTGTTTTTGGCCGCCCGAAAGTTCGCTGACCAATTTGTCGCCCTGACCATCCAGGGCAATGAGGTTGAGAAGTTCACCTGCCTTTTTCATGCGGGTGGACTTGTCCACGCCGCGCACACGAAGACCATAGGCAATGTTGTCTGCAACCGTCATCAAGGGGAACAGCGCAAGGTTCTGAAAAATCAGTGCTGTGGGCCGCTTGTTGGGTCCAATGCCCGCCATGTCTTGTCCGCCAATGCGGACGTGGCCAGAGGAGGGATCAAGGAAACCTGAGACTGTGCGAAGGATAGTGGTCTTGCCGCAACCTGACGGGCCAAGGAACGAAAAGAATTCGCCGCCCTTGATATCGAGATTGGCATTGTTCACGGCAGTGAAGTTGCCGAACCGCACTGTCACGCCATCAAGCTCTACGCCTGCACTCATATCCGCTTACCCCGTGTTGCCTTGACAGCACTTGTCACCCGAAAGGCCAGCGAGTGCAAGTGCGAACAGCATAAAAAAGCAGCCCCGCCGGAACGGGGCTGCTGCAACTCTGTTCAATTGCCTGTTGATCAGGCAGCCTTGAACTTGTCCGTGTACTGGCTGCGGATTTCAGCATACCATGATGGTTCTGCTGGCCATGGCCAGAGGTTCTTCAAGGCATCACCAGGGTAAGCTTCCTGGAAATTCTTCTTGAAGGTGTCTGAGGTGAATGCATCGGCACCGGTGACAATGCCGTTATAGCCTGAACCCTCAGCCACTTTGCCCGAAACTTCCGGTGTGTGCAGGTAGTCAAGGAAAGCATAGAGCTGGTCGGTGTTCTTGGCAGCTTTCAACATGGTAATGCCGTCCATCCAGACGATTGCACCTTCTTTTGGCGCCGTGTAATTTACAGGCTTGCCATCTTTCTTGAGTGAAAGTGGCGGACCATCCCATGTCTGACCAATCCACACATCATTTTCCATGAGGCCTGACTTGGTGTTGTCGGCTGAGTCCCAGAATTGCTTGACGTAAGCCTTGTTCTCGATGGCAAACTTGAGGATCGGGTCCCATATCTTCTTGAAGCTTTCTTCGTCCTTGTAGCCGTCAACCATGCGGTTTGATGCCATTTTGCCCGAAGCATCCCACCAGAGGCCAATGCCGAGGAGGAAAGAATGACCACGGCCTTGGGTATGGCCCTTTACGCCTTCATCCCACAGTGAGCCGTAGCTCAACTGTGCCACGTCGCCTTTGTAAAGGTCAGTGCGATAGGAAATGGCTTCAGAACCCCAGCAATGCGGCAGATGATGCAAACCACCATCCCATTCCCAGAGTGCCTTGGAACTTGCCACCATTGACGGCAAAATGTTGCCGACGTTCTTGAGCTTGCCCATGTCGTAAGGCGCCGTTACTGCAAGATCCTTGAACTGTGGTGCGCGGTTTACGGTGGGCTGGCACAGGTCGAAGCCTTCGCCACCGGTGGCTTGCAGCTTGTTAATCTGCTCTTCGTTCTGCGAAAATGGCGTCTGGTTGACCTTGATGCCCGAAACTTTTTCGAAGTTCGGAATCACGTCGCCCGGAAATTCGTCCGACCACATCAACAGGTTCAATTCACCCGACGATGACAATGCGTTTTGCGTCACAATCGGGGTGACAAAGCCAACAGCGCCCAAGGCCACTGCGGACTTCATGACTGTACGGCGGGAGAGGCTGGCCATGCGCAGCGTTTCCATCGTCGACAGTTGAGTCTTTGATTTCTTCATCTAACGTCCTCCAAAGGGGGCGGCACTATGCATCGCCCCGTGAACTCCCATAACGTCCGGCGGGCCCGGCTTCTGGTTGAGTATGAGTGAGAGAATGACATTGATATGACAATTGGGCAATGGGCTTTAGGCTGGACCGAACGTCAATTCATTGCTGGCTCTAAACCGTGTTTTGATGTGGGGAACTTTTCCGCTAGCTGCGCGTTTCCGAGAGCTTGGCTTTTACTGGTGTCTGATTTTCATGAACCCCCTGAACTTTCGCTCGTCTACGAATCTCCTGATGGGCCAAGGCCCAAGTGAAAGTCTGGCCTACAGGGTCATTATTTTCGTAGGTGTCTGTGCCGTCTTGTATTTTGGACAGGACATACTCGTTCCGGTGGTATTGGCCATTCTGTTCTCCATACTGCTCACTCCTGTGGTGCGCGGATTGCAGTCTCTCCACCTGCCAAAACCTCTCGCTGTCATTCTTGTGGTCTTGCTTACGGTTCTTGCGCTGGGGGCAACAACGTTTCTGGTCGGACGCACCCTGACAAACCTCGCCACTGATCTACCCGTTTATCAGTCCAACCTTCGGGACAAGGCACGCAGCCTGAAACTCGCTGTTGGCAGTGGCGACGCCATGGAAAAAGCAGCGGTGGTGCTGCAGGACTTGCAGAAGGAAATTGAAGGAAAAACCGGGCCAGCCGCACAAACCCAAAGCGTCAAGCCCATACTGGTTGAGGTAAAAGACAATAACCTTGGTCCGTTCGGCCCCATCGTCAAGGTCATTTCAGTGATAGCACATCCGCTGGTTCAGCTCGGCATCGTGATTCTGATGCTCTCTTTCATGCTGTTCAACCGTGAGGATTTGCGCAACCGGATCATCCGCCTTGCAGGTACGGGTGACATTCATCGCACCACAGTGGCGCTTGATGAAGCGGGCAAACGCATGAGCCGCCTGTATGTTGGCCTGCTGGCGATCAATGCCTGTACAGGTATTTTTGTTGGACTCTGCCTGTTCGCGTTGGGTGTGCCTGCGGCTTTCCTCTGGGGACTCCTGACAGCCATCCTTAGATTTGTGCCTTATATCGGATCATTCATGGCCGCAGTATTTCCCATCATCATTGCTCTGGCAGTGGGCGATGGCTGGATGTTGCCGCTAGCAGTTGCAGCCGTTGTGGTGGTGGCTGAATTTGGCGCCGGACACGTGCTTGAACCTATATTTTTGGGTCGCATGACGGGGGTTTCCCCAACGGCAATTGTTATTTCCGCTGCTTTCTGGGCAACGATCTGGGGGCCTGTCGGTCTTATCCTGTCCACTCCCATTACCATCGGGTTGATGGTGATTGGCCGCCATATTGAATCGATGAAATTTCTTGAGGTCCTGTTTGGTACAGAACCCGTTCTCAGTCCTGAAGATGCCTTCTATCAGCGCATGCTGGCAGGGGACGCCATGGAGGCCGCAGAATCGGCGCAGGAATATGCCGACGAAGATCGCTTGCAGGACTATCTGGAAAAAGTCGCCGTTCCTGGGCTGATGCTTGCTCGTTTTGACCAAGAACGTGGCGTGTTGTCCAAGGAATTGGCAAAAGACGTCAGCGCAACATTTATAGATGCCGTGGAGGATATCTGGTCTGATGTTGAACCAGCAAAAATGGATCCACCGGGCGTGTTGCTTGTCGGAAATCTCGGCAATCTGAATTATGCTTCGACGATTGGCATGTCAGCACTGTTACGTTTGAAGGCTGTCCCGCATCTGGTTCTGCCTGAAGACGCAATCACGCCAGGTAAATTTCCGGCATTGGACAAGGCAGCTGTGAAATTTGTGTGTCTGTGCAGCCTTACTACGCCGTCACCTGCGAAGCTGAGTTATGTGGCCAAGCGCCTTGCCCCATTTATTGGCCATGCACGGATTATCAACGTGGTGTGGGATGATAAAAAAGACCGTTCAGATGTGATGTCACCAGTAAACGCGGCTGCACTTTTGCCGATGGTTGTCGCTGAAATTTCAGAACCCGCACAACAGACTGCGGCAGCGGGTGCAACCATGGCATTGAGCGCCAATTAACCCTTGTTCTTGTAATACACATCCAGGAACACGGCCAGCATCAGCACGGTGCCTTTGATGACCTGTTGCCAGTCAATGCCAACGCCCATGATCGACATGCCGTTGTTCATGACGCCGATGATGAAGGCTCCGATGACGGCACCGACGATTTTGCCGACGCCGCCCGTGGTCGCGGCACCGCCGATGAAACAGGCGGCGATGACTTCAAGCTCAAAGCCAGCACCCGCCTTTGGCGTTGCCACATTCAGTCGGGCTGCGAAAATCAAGCCGCCGAGGCCTGCCAATGCGCCCATGACCACAAAAATCAAGAAGGTGAGTTTTTCAGTGTTGATGCCGGAAAGTTTGGTGGCCTTTTCATTGCCGCCCATGGCGTAGATGCGGCGTCCGAAGGTGGTGCGTGTGGTGATGAACACGAACAATGCGATCAGCGCGAACATGACCACCAACACGTTGGGCAACCCTTTGTATTGCGCCATGAGGAAACTGAAACCGAGGAAGGCTACGGCAATCAGCAAATTGCGCCCAAGGAAAATCGCGTCCGGTTCTTCGGCCAAACCATGGGCCTGCTGGTTGCGGCGTTCCTTGAGATT
>JANMEM010000212.1:0-1630 GCA_031376985.1 Hyphomicrobiales bacterium | reverse complement strand
ACGGTTTTGGAAAGGATTTTGAATGTCTGACTCAGTCAATCTTGGGGTGACTTATCTTGAAGCGGCGCAGGCGCAGAAGCATGTGACGGTGAATGCGGCGTTGTCGCGGTTGGATGGTTTGATCCAGCTTGCGGTGTTGTCGCGGGTGTTGGCGACGCCGCCTGTGTCTCCCGCCGATGGTGACCGCTATCTTGTGCCTGTGGCAGCCACAGGGGCCTGGGCGGGGCAAACGGGGAAAATTGCGCTCCGGCTTGAGGGGGCTTGGGTGTTTGCCAGCCCGCGCGAAGGCTGGAGCATGTGGGTGGCCAACGAGGATGTGCTGTTGTCATTTGATGGTGCCACGTGGATTGCCGGAGGTGTGCCAACAACTTTACAGAACATGCAGATGTTGGGCGTGAATGCCGCGGCTGATGGGACGAATAAATTTGTGGTGTCATCATCAGCCACGCTTTTCAACCACGCGGGCACCGGACATCAGATCAAGCTCAATAAAAATGCTGTGGCCGATACTGCATCATTGTTGTGGCAGACGGGGTTTTCCGGGCGGGCGGAAATCGGCACGACCGGCGACGATGCGCTGCATGTGAAGGTGAGTGCGAATGGCAGCAGCTTTACCGAAATGCTGGTGGCCGATGCCGTGACCGGGCGATTGAACTTGCCGGTGGGCGTGACTTTGCCGCTGAGAGCGACGCCTGTTTCGCCTGTGAACGGACAGCTTTGGCAGGATGCGACGCTGAACCGTTTGCGGGTGCAGGACCGGGGCAAGACTTACAACCTGACGGGTCAAATCAATTATGGCGTGCTTGCGGCGCGTCATCTCATCAACATGTGAAAGGAAAACAATCATGGCTGTGAACACGGCACCGATATTTACAAAAAAGGGCGATATTCAGTGGGCGACGCCTGTGCTTGCCGCTGCCAACACGGCGAAGGACGGAACGGGGACTGTTGCCATCGCCTTCACTGCAGGGGCTGACGGGGCCTTTGCACAGAAACTGTTTGCAAGACCGCTTGGCACAAATGTGGCGACGGTGCTTCGCGTGTTTGTGAACACGGGTGCGGTGAACACTGTTGCCGCCAATAATTCTTTGGTTGGCGAAATGACACTTCCAGCCACAACGCTTTCGGAAATTGCAGCGCAGCCGCCCTTTGAAATGCCGCTGAACTTTGCGCTTCCTGCGGGCTACCGGATTTTGTGCACGGTGGGTACGGCGGTTGCAGCGGGCTATGCGTTGACGGTGTTTGGTGGGTCTTATACGGAATGAGGTTTGATGATGTTTGATACTTCACATTTGCCAAACGCTATCAATGGCGCAGATGTCCAGGTGTTCCGGGCACCCGGCCAGTGGCAGACCTGGGTGAAACCGCGCGGCAAAAGCATGGTTTCAATTTACGCATTGGGATCAGGCGGTGGTGGAGGCGGTGGATTTTCCGGTGCTGCTGCCACTGCACGGGGCGGCGGAGGTGGTGGTGGCAGCGGTGCCATGGCGCGGGTGCTGTTGCCCGCAAGCGTTTTGCCTGACGTTCTTTATTGCTTTGTTGCAAGTGGGGGACTTGGCGGTGCTGCCTCTGTTGCGGGCGCAGTGGGCAACGTCAGCTACGTCAACTTGTTTCCGGAAATTCTCAACAC
>JANMEM010000161.1:0-1538 GCA_031376985.1 Hyphomicrobiales bacterium | reverse complement strand
TTTTTCAAACATCGGGATTGTGAATTTCACCAATATCGGCATTATCCACACAGCCAACGGTTCTGACAGCGTAACCGGCTCCGCCCGCAATGACACCGTATTTGGCGACGAGGGCAATGACAGCATCGGAGGTGCCGCTGGCAATGATGTGATCAACGGCGGAGCTGGCGCCGACACGCTCGACGGCGGCACGGATTTGGATGTGGGTGATACATTAAGTTACGCCGGATCGGCAGCGGGTGTCTCCATCAACATTGCCACCAATACCGCCCAAGGCGGAGATGCACAGGGCGACATCATTTCCAACTTCGAAAATATCACAGGCTCAAGTTTTGGCGATCAACTGGTGGGCAACACCGGAAAAAACATCCTGTCTGGCGGTGCTGGCAACGACCTCTTCGTAGGTGGGCTTGGCGCTGACACCATGATCGGCGGAGCCGATCTGGATGTGGTGGACTACACCAGCTTTGCAATAGGCGTCAGTGTGAACCTGACGGCAGGAACTGGCCCAGGGGGTGATGTGATCTCCGAGATTGAGAATATCACTGGTTCAGCGTTTGGCGATGTGTTGAACGGCGACAATGGCGCAAACACCATGCGCGGCGGGGCGGGCAATGATTTTATGGTGGCTGGCAATGGTGCTGATCTGCTGATTGGCGGAGCCGACAACGATGAAGTGTCCTATGAGACGGCAACCACGGGCGTGCTAATCAACCTTATCACGGGCACAGGGGCCAACGGCGGCGTGCTTCAACAAATCGAAAATATCCGGGGCTCGGCTTTCGGTGATGTGCTACAAGGTGACAACGGTTCCAATACAATCCGTGGGCTTGCGGGCAATGACTACATCATCGCTGGCAATGGTGCCGACCTGATCATCGGCGGGGCCGACAATGACACGGTGTCCTATGAAACCGCCACCTCTGGCATCTTTGCCAACTTGACCACAGGCATTGGAGCAAACGGTGGCGTGCTGCAGGAAATCGAAAATCTTACAGGCTCTGCATTCGGCGACGTGCTTATCGGCAGCGCCCTCGGTAACACCCTCAAGGGTGGGGCTGGCAATGATTACATCGTCGGCAACGCAGGCTCAGACGCCCTCTTTGGCGGCCTCGACAGTGACACTTTCCGTTTTGAGACCACGACCTTCGGCAATGACGTCATCACCGACTTTCAAGACAACGCCGACAAACTTTCCTTTGCCTCAGCCATTGCCAGCGGCTTTGGCCAGTTCGTCATTCTCAACAACAACAGCACCAATGTCACCGTGCAGATCGCAGGACAGTCGATTGTGGTGCAGGGCGTCAGCAACATCTCACTGACGGCAACCGACTTCTTGTTTGTGTGAGCACGAAAGGGAAGAAACGCCGAAGGTAGCACTTCCCTTAAAACTGCTTCTCCGGCACCTTCACGCGCAAACCATCCAGCGCGTCGCTGACTTTGATCTGACAGGACAATCTGCTGTTGTCGCGAACGTCGAAGGCGAAATCCAGCATGTCGGCTTCCATCGGGTTCTTGGCCGCCAGCTTTCCCATCCA
>JANMEM010000145.1:0-2494 GCA_031376985.1 Hyphomicrobiales bacterium | reverse complement strand
GACTGAGGTTCAAAGGAGCCATGGCATTGCCTTTGTCCGCGGCCTGTCTGTAGAACTGTTTGGCTTTTTCGATGTCTTTCGCAACGCCCCAGCCCATTTCATACATGGAGCCCAAATTGTTGAGACCCCAACTGTCGCCTGCGTCTGCTGCCTTCTTAAACAGCTCCAAGGCCTTGGGCAAATCTTGCGGCATGCCTTCACCTTTTACCACTAGCAGTCCCAAATTCACATAGGCCGGAATATGATTTTGATCTGTCGCCTTTTGAAACCACTTTGCGGCTTCCGCTGAATTTGCGGTAACGCCTGTACCTTTTTGATAACGCAGACCCATCTCATTCTGGGCCGGCGCATATCCCTTGTCAGCTGCCGACTGCAACAATTTTATGCCGTCAGCGGCGTTGACTGGAAGACCCGGCGTGCCTTTGGCAATCAATTTCGACAAAAGATATTGCGCCTCCATGTTTCCGGAAAGAGCTGCTTGCCGATACCATTTTGCAGCTTCAACAGTATCTTTTCGCGCGTCATTTGTGCCATTTTCGTAGTCGGCAGCAACAGAAAGTGCTGCAATATCGTCACCGGCCCGCGCCAATTTTAGCCGCTTGATAAAGGGGAGGCCTTGCAACTCTGCACCTTGTGCGAATGCGCCGCCTGCGAAAACCACAAGCGCCAGCAGCACAACCTTAATCTTTAATCCACCCATAGCTTCACCCATATGCAGAAACAGTCGCAGTTACACAAGTCAGGCCGAGTCTATGGTTGTTGACATGTGCGCGAGGGTGTAAACTATCGTCAGAAGGAGACTGTTTCATGTCAAATGTCATGCCGATAACTTCACGCTCCACTGAGGCTGATCTGTGGCAAATGCGGGTTGACTTGGCGGCGGCCTTCAGGCTTTCGGCACGGAACGGCTGGAATGAAGCCGTAGCCAATCATTTCAGCTTGGCCACGTCGCCCGATGGCAAGAATTTTCTGATGAACCCGCGCTGGCGTCATTTTTCTAAAGTGCGTGCCTCTGAACTTCTGCACCTGAACGTCGATGACAACTCTACCATGTCCCGGCCCGATGCGCCTGACTTGACTGCTTGGTCATTGCACGCGAGACTTCATGCGGGCCTGCCCCATGCCCGCTGCATCATTCATCTTCATCCGAAATATGCGACCGTTATTGCATCTTTGGCCGATCCCGAAATCAAACCCATCGACCAGAACACCGCGCGATTTTACAATCGTATGGCTATCGACATGGGCTACGGGGGAATGGCCAATACTGATGACGAAGGCGACCGCATAGCGAGACTGCTTGGCAACAAATCGATCATGATGATGGGCAATCACGGTGTGCTGATCTGCGCCTCCACTGTCGCCGAAGCCTATGACCTGACTTACTATTTAGAACGCGCCTGTCGCAATCTGGTGTTGGCCTATCAAACCGGGCAACCGCTGCACATCATGTCTGCCGACGTTGCAGAAAAGACGGCACAGGAATGGGAAGCCGACCGTGACCAGTTCCATGTGCATTTTGCCGAAATGAAATCCATCCTCGATAATGAAGACGCAAGCTACTCCACTTAACTGCGCTTGACCAAAGCAGCGACCTGGTGCAGAACGCCGCCGGACCAATAGACCCTGCGGAGGGGTGGCAGAGTGGTCGATTGCGACGGTCTTGAAAACCGTTGTGCGTGAAAGCGTACCGTGGGTTCGAATCCCACCCCCTCCGCCAATTACTTGCGTGTAGCTTTCTTCTTCGCAGCTTTTTTTGCCACGGGCTTTTTGGCGGGAGATGCTTTCTTCGCCTTGATGGCTTTTGCGGGAGCTTTTTTCTTGGCCGCTGCAACTTTTGCCTTCGCTGGCTTTTTAACAGCAGTGACAGCAGGCTTCATAGTAGCGGCCACTTCGGCAAATTTTTCGAAGAACTGCCCGGCCAGAGAACGCGCTGTCGAATCGATGAGCCTTGAGCCCAGCATGGCCATTTTGCCGCCGACTTGCGCATCAACATCATAGGTCATCTTCGTGCCTTCTGGCACGGTTTCAAGCTGTACCGAGGCACCACCCGTGGCAAAGCCTGCGAGCCCACCCTCGCCTTTTCCTTCAATCCGGTATGAATGAGGCGGCTTTAAATCTTTCAGTTTTACCGAGCCATTGAAGCCTGCTTTTACCGGCCCAACCTTGGCAACGACCCGCGCTGTCATTTCTGTTGGAGATGTCTTGGTAATGCTCTCACAGCCGGGAATACACTGCTTCAGAACGTCAGGATCATTCAGCGCGTTCCATACTGTTTCAATGGATGCCGGAATGATTTCTTCGCCGCTCATTTTCATGGTTGGTCTCCTCTGGAAATGACGTTAGTTCAACTCTCGCCGCGCTGCCACTGTTCCTTCGTCGATAGTCTGAAGTCTTCGAAGCGGTCTTGCTCGATTGCCAGACGTATGCCCTGCATGAGTGATTGGTAATACGCGATGTTGGCCCATGACAGCAGCATCATGCCAAGCAATTC
>JANMEM010000076.1:0-2884 GCA_031376985.1 Hyphomicrobiales bacterium | reverse complement strand
TCATCGCAGAAATTGATCCAGGCTTGTCCGCCGCAACACGCGCACGCATTCCGGCACTGGTACATGCCCGCGATTTTGGTTTGAAGCAGGCGTGACATGATCCGCTATGATCTTCAATGCGACAAGGGCCATGAATTTGATGGCTGGTTTTCCAACAGCGACGCTTACGACAATCAGGTAAAACGGCACTTGGTGGAATGCGTTGTCTGTGGTTCTTCCAAAATCGAAAAGCAGATCATGGCTCCGGGCATTCCGGCAAAGTCCAACACCCAACATGAAGTAGCGCGGCCGATGGTAGCGGGCCCGGTTGATCCCCGCGCCAAAGCCATGTTGCAAATGATGCGCGAATTCAGGGCCCACATTGAAAGCAACACCGAAAACGTCGGCGATAACTTTGCCGAGGAAGCGCGAAAAATCCACTACAAGGAAAAAGCGGCACGCGGCATCATCGGCAATGCAACTCCTGTTGAAGCTCAGGAGCTGATGGAAGAAGGCATTGAAGTGCACCCATTGCCAGTGCTTCCGGAAGACGGAAACTGATGACTGATTCCCGCCCGCTGGCGTTTTGCATTCCGGAACCACGCTCGCTTGATCTGATTTTTACAACTGATGCCCTGCAACGCCTGAGACAGGATTTCCGCCTGATCGAAGCTGAAGGTCAATCCGGTCTGGCACTGCTTGAGCAGCACATTGCTGAAATAGACTTCATTATCGGCCAACCACCATTGTCACCAACACTATTGGCCAACGCGACGCGGCTTCGTGCCATTCTGAATGTGGAATCGAACTTCCTCGACAACATGGACTACGACCAGTGTTTCGCGCGCGGCATTCATGTGCTCTCGACGGGCAAGGTGTTTGCCCAACCCGTCGCTGAAATCGGGCTTGGCCTGGCCTTGGCGCTGGAACGCAATATTGTCGGCGCAGACCGGGACTTCCGCAGCGGTCGCGAACTCTGGGGCGGCGAAAGCAACACCGCAGCACGTCTGCTGTCCGGCGGCAACATCGGCTTCATCGGCTTTGGTGATTTGGGTCGCGCCTTGAACAAACTGCTGTTGCCATTCCGCGCTCATGTTCGGGCTTACGACCCTTGGCTGCCGTCCAGTGCATTGATTGAAGCAGGTGTTACGCCCTCAACACTGGATGATGTTTTGACAGCAAGCGATGTAATTTTCGTGGTAGCAGGCGTGACTACCGAAAACGGCGGATTTCTGGGATCGGAAGAATTTGCCAAAATGCAGCGGGGCACAAGTTTTATTTTGCTCAGCCGCGCAGGCGTTGTGGATTTTGATGCGCTGATGGAAGCCGTAACATCTGGACATATCAGGGCAGCAAGTGATGTCTACCCGGAAGAACCTTTGCCACTTGATCACCCGGTGCGAAAAATCGACAACTTCATATTGTCAGCCCACCGTGCAGGCGCGCTGGAATCAGCCTTCAAAGACATGGGCCGCATGGTGCTGGAAGATTTGCAATTGATGTCACGCCGTCTTCCTCCTTCGGCCATGCGGCGGGCCGAACGCGAAACCGTGCAGCGCTTCAGGTCAAAACCTGTCCAAAAAAACTAAAGCGTCGGCGCCGACGCCTCAATCGCCAAAGCATGCACCCTGCCCTTCAACTCCTGCGCCAACACCTCATTCACCATGCGGTGCTGCCCCACGCGGGACACGCCACGAAACGCGTCAGCCATGATTTTGACACGGAAGTGGCTTTCACCAGAAGGGTTGCTACCGGAATGACCTGCGTGTTGATCACTCTCATCAATCACGCTAAGAGCGACAGGGTTGAAGGCGGCTTTCAGTTTTTCTTCAAGGGTTCTGCCAACAGGGCCTAAATCCGTCACCATATTCATAATGTCACGTCCCTCGTTTCGGGTTGAAGCAAATCGCTTCACCCCCCATAATCGGAATCATGAAACTCGATTCAAAATATTTTGACAAGATCCGCGTCACCAAGAAGGGTGCGAAGCCTGAACCAGTGGCAGACAAGCTCTGCGAATGGGCGGGTTGCGACAAGCCCGCCAAGCACAAGGCCCCAAAGGGCCGTGGCTTTGACGGCCAATTCTGGAATTACTGCACGGCCCATGTGCAGGAATACAACAAGAGCTATAATTATTTTGCCGGCATGTCCGACGGTGACGTGTCAGCCGCCCAGAAAGCTGCACAAACCGGTGACCGGCCCACATGGAAGCTGGGTGAACGCGCTCATGCGGCAGCAGGTCCAAAGCGCGGTGCAGCGCGGGACTTGAACGACCCCCTCGCCATTTTCGGTAAAGACGCCAAACCCGCGCAAACCAAGCTGGGCCGCAATTTGCGCAAAAACGAATTGGCGGCACTGGTCACTTTGGGGCTGGACGAAAATGCCAAACCCGAAGACGCCAAGACGAAATACAAGATGCTGGTCAAGCGCCTCCACCCCGATGCGAACCAGGGCAGCCGCGCCAACGAAGAGACCTTGAAGGCGGTAATCCAGGCCTATGATACCTTGAGGGCCAGCGGCTTCTGCTAACTTGCTAGAGCCCGTTCAAACGACTAGAAAGCCACGAAATCCAATTCAAACTATTGATGAGCAACATGACAGCCAAAGCCAATGGCAGCCAACCCGGTGAGCCAGACACGAAAGTTTCGATAGCAGACGTCTTCGGCTTTGAGTCGAACATGCAGGTTCCAGCCTATTCTCATGGCAGCGAACACGTTCCAGACTTGGACCCTGACTATCTGTTCAACAAGGAAACCACACTGGCCATTCTGGCAGGCTTTGCCTACAACCGCCGTGTCATGGTCACGGGCTATCATGGCACCGGCAAGTCCACGCATATCGAACAGGTCGCAGCACGTCTCAATTGGCCCTGCATCCGCATCAACCTCGACAGCCACATCTCCCG
>JANMEM010000071.1:0-13920 GCA_031376985.1 Hyphomicrobiales bacterium | reverse complement strand
ATAAAGGGAAGCAAAAATGCTCAAGAAAATTGCACTGGCGGCCGGGCTGCTGCTGGCCATCGGTGCCACGGCGCAAGCCGAAGTCATTGACCTCTCCACCATCAAATGTTCAGATATCGCCAAAATGAATGAGTCAGAAGGCAGCTATGTCATGGTCTGGCTGCATGGTTATTACGGCGGCAAGGCTGGGGACACCACCATGGACACCGATTCATTCGAAGCATCCGGCAAGGCTATTGGTGAAGCCTGCGCTGAAAATCCAGAACTTGGATTGATGACTGCCATCAACCAGATTGAAGCGGCACAATAACAACAGCAAAAAGACCACCCCGAGGGGTGGCCTTTTCTGGAACATTTGGCGCGAAAGACGGGGCTCGAACCCGCGACCTCCGCCGTGACAGGGCGGCGCTCTAACCAACTGAGCTACTTCCGCTAAATGTTGGGCGGTGATTAGAGCGGCATACCTGCCCTGTCAAGCATCGGATTTGTGGAGTTGCACGAAACAGTCTAGTGCAGCGACCATGGGTTTTTTCAAGAACAAAACATTTAATCTGATCTATGGCCACTCAGCCTTGCAAGCTATCGCCATGCATGGCGGCGAGGCTTTCGCTTTTGTCTATTTGCTGAAAGCTGGGATTTCTGTTCCCGTTGTTTTGCTTTGCATCGGCGGCATGTTTGCCAGCCGTCTTGTCTTCCGGAATGCCGTGCTGCCCGTGGCCAAACGCATCGGGCTCAGGCAAGCGCTGGTTCTTGGCATTGTGGTGGAAGCGCTGACGTACCCCATCTTGTCACAGGTTACCGAGGTTGGACCGTTGCTGGTAGCCTATCTCACACTGTGGGCCATCAGCAGCAGCTTTTACTGGACCAACTATCACGCCTATGTCGCTCTGATTGGCAACAGCGAACATAGCGGTTCGCAAGTCAGCGGGATAGAATTCATTGGAATGATCATTGGAATCATAGCACCTCTGGCCAGCGGACTTATGTTGACGTTTTTCAGTCCGCTTGTAGCGTTCTCGATTGTCGGCCTGTGTATGGGGGCATCTGCCATCCCGATTGCATTTGGTCCAAATATCATGATTGCATCTGAAGCGTCTGTTCCGCGCGAGGCGAAGTTACCGGCACTGAAAGCCATGTTCGCCGACGGTATTCGCTCCGGCAGCTTTCACTTCACATGGCTGATCGCGCTCTTCATCACTTTGAAGTCAAGCTACGCCTCATATGGCGGGGCTTTGGCTTTTGCCGGAATTGTGGGTGCGGTGATGGGGCTTTTTGTAGGCAGGTCGATTGATCTTGGCAAAGGCAAGCGTGCGCTGCAATTCGGCATCGGCTTACTGTCAATCGCGGTGTTATGCCGTGCTGTGGGTTACAATGCAGTATGGAGCGCGGTTCTCGCCAATGCGGCGGCGGCGGTCGCGTGGCCGCCCTATGCTACAGCATTCAATTCGCGGATGTACAATATGTCCAGACAATCGCCCTGCCCGCTGCGCTATCACATTCTGGCCGAAGGAGGCTGGGACGCGGGCACGGCAACAGGGTGTTTTGTGTCGGCGGCAGCGATCTATTTTGGCTTCAGCTTTTTTTGGCCGCTCATGTTGGGACTTGCAGGTTGCGTCCTGGCCTATGTGGTTTTGGCACCGATGTATGAAGAAGCAGATTTGGAACTTCGCTAAAATGCGCTGCCATCCTTCTTCGTATATTTTTGCGACCCGCCCCCAATTGTCACCATCATGTCAATGTCGCTGTAATGCGCACGTTCTTCCGTGGAACGTGAGCCCACTTCCAGATATACGACACGCTTGTCACTCAAGTTCTTCAAACAATGACCATTGCCGTTTCCAGCCTTGAAGCCTGCACACATTCCGGGTGTGAGTTCATGTTCACCTGAATCGTCAGCCAACATCACTACGCCTTCCAGCACATAGATGAATTCATCTTCCTTTTCGTGCCAGTGGCGCTGGGATGACCAAACTCCGGGTTCGAGGATTGCGTAGTTTACGCCAAACTGATCAAGGCCGAACTGATTGCCTAATATGTGTTTGGCTCGATTTAAACAGGGTTCATTATACGGCGCAGGATAGCGCGAACCTGTGCGCGTTGGGCTTTCTGTGGCTTTGACGGACTTTGGTATTTTCTCGCTCACGCAAAAGCTCCCTGCCTCGCTTCGATCTGGTTGATTGCGTCAACAACCGCGTCAAAAGTTAGCAGGGTGGAGGCATGACGAGCCTTGTAATCGCGGACGGGCAGCAATGCTTCGCAATCAGCCCATTTGCCAATGGGTGGGGTGCCTTCTTCTTTGAGCATGCGATACATTTGATCGCGCAGCGCTTTCATCTCGGATGCTGTTGACCCCACCACATGCCGTGCCATGATTGAAGAACTTGCCTGCCCCAAGGCACAGGCTTTGACGTCCTGCCCGAAATCCGACACCACGCCGTCAAGCATTTTCACATCGACGGTCACCTTGGACCCGCATAGCCTGGAGTGCGCCACTGCTGTCGCATCTGGCGCATCAAGGCGTTGCAACCTTGGTATATCGGAGGCCAGCGTCAAAATCTTTTTGTTGTAAACGTCGTTGATCATGATCATATGTCTCGGCGCGGAGCGTCAATTTTTGGTCATATTAGACCAAGATATAGGAAGCGGGAATGCTTTCTGAAAGGGACAGCTCCCCTGATCCATGGGCGGCGAGAAGCCGTAGTGTGGGCTACCGGAAACAATAGACGCAAGGTGGAACATCCAATGGACTTAAAAGTGCTTCATTCACCCCTCCCGTTGTCCTTGGACAAACCATCGCAGCAAGAGGCTGAAGCCGCAGTACGCACGCTTCTCGCATGGGCGGGAGATGACCCTTCACGCGAAGGTCTTCTCGACACACCGCGCCGCGTGACAAAAGCCTACAAAGAATATTTCGCAGGCTATTCTGAAAACCCCGGTGAAATCCTCGATCGGGTGTTTGAAGACGTCAGCGGTTATGATGACATGGTGTTGCTGCGCGACATTTCATTCACATCCCATTGCGAACATCACATTGCACCATTCTTTGGCCGTGCCCACGTGGCCTATTTGCCCAATGGCGGCGTTGTCGGCATTTCGAAAATCGCGCGTGTTGTCGATACCTTTGCCAAGCGTCTGCAAACCCAGGAAACCATGACGGCTCAAATTGCAGAAGCCATTTTCGAAAACCTTGGCGCGCGCGGCGTTGCTGTGATGCTGGAAGCCGTTCACACCTGCATGTCCATGCGCGGTGTGCAGAAATCCGGTGTGGCCACGGTCACCACGCAGTTTAACGGTGAATTCAAAACCACCCCACTTTTGCAGGCGCGTTTCATGGATCAGGTGCGGGCCCCACGCGAGCCGTTTACCATCTGACGGTTTCAGTTTAAGTGATGAGTCATGATCAATGACGAAACCACTGAACTGAAACTGAAATTTGATGAATACGGCTTGCTGGGTGCCATCATTGTGGATGCCCGCGACAACGCCGTGCTTATGTTTGCCCACATGAATGCCGAAGCCTTTGCCAAAACACGGGAGACGGGTTTCATCCATTTCTGGAGCAGATCACGGCAGAAGCTGTGGATGAAGGGCGAGACGTCAGGCGAAACCTTCAAAGTTGTCGAAATGCGTGTGGATTGCGATCAGGACTGCCTGCTCATAGGGGTGGAAGCACAAGGCAAAGGCAATGCTTGCCACACTGGGCGGCGCAGCTGTTTTTATCGACGGGTAAGTGGGGATGGGTTGGAGTTTGAGTGAAGAAACCTCATCCGCCCTTCGGGCACCTTCTCCACGAAGAGGCGTGGAGAAGGGACTGGCTTTGTCCCTTCTCCAACCCCCTTGTTGGAGAAGGTGGCGCAAAGCGCCGGATGAGGTCCTTAAGCCCCTGCGATATAAGCCTTCATGTTCTCGGCCTCGCGTTCAATCTCTTCAATCCTGAATTTCACCACATCGCCAATTGAAATCATGCCGTTCAGTTTGCCATCAGTCACCACAGGCAAATGACGGATGCGCTTTGCCGTCATCAGCGCCATCAATTCCTGCTCACTGTCCCCATCCTGACACGTCAACACATTGCTGGTCATGATCGTGGATGCGTGCTTCGCCAGTACCGAAGGCCCTTCTGATGCGATGTGCCGCACCACGTCTCGCTCAGAAACGATGCCTTCGATATGTCCATGTTCATTTATCACCACAATGGCACCGATGCGCTTTTCGCCCAGGATTTTGGCCACGGCATTCACCGTATCTGTTGGACGCACAGTGTAAACGTTGCGACCCTTGACGCTTAGAATATGTGAAACGGCCATGTCTGCCTCCCATTGAACAGCAATGTCCTGAAAAGCTAACACGCTTTTCTCAATTGCGATAAGGCTTTTTGTCCAGAAGATAAAACAGGATAAGACCCGCCACAAAGCCGCCTAGATGAGCCTCCCAGGCAATGTTGCGTTCTTCCAGAAAAGCTGTTCCGGTGAGGGCCATGGTGGCTCCGGTGAACAGCGTCATTGCCAAAAATACAGCTGCAAACACCAGCGCCTTGCCATTCCGCAACAGTTGTAAGGGGCTTGGCACGCGCAAGTGCTCATAGTCCACGAGATGTGATTGCCCCATGCGAAAACCGGGCGCGAACATGACAGGTATTGCTGCAGCAAGGGTTGCTGATACTGAAGCAGATGCACCGACAATGATCAAAAACTGGCCCCAATGGGTCAGCAACATGGCCGTAGCTCCAGCAGCAGCTGAAAACGCCAACAGCAGCAAATAGCGCCAAGCGCCCAGCCGCCTCGCAAGTGGTGTTGAGAAAATCAACAACCAAATACAGTTTGACCCCAAATGGAACGCATCGGCGTGGAGCAACGCATAGGTGATGAAACTCCACAATTGCGCACCTTCCGGATAGGGGATGGGATCCCCGCCACCCAAACGTACCGGGATGAACGACAGGGCATAAACTGACCAAACCTGCCAACTTTCTCCCAACGCCCAAAACAAGGCGTGGACAAATACCAATACCGCCACAACCCCCAACACAACGGGGGGAACATTCAGCAAAGGTTGAGCGGCGGGTGCTGTTGGGCTTCGAGGGTCAAATGGCATGGCAAGTGCAGCCTTAGCATCAATCGTTTCCATTTGGCACAGGCTAAGGACTTATAATGATGATGCAGGACACCACAGTTGAAGACCAGGGTGACGGCCAGATTCTGCATCCCGGCAGCCGCCAGCTGTTCCGTTATTGGGAAATGCTGCGGGCCGAGCGTGCCTGCCCGGCGCGAGAGGAATTTGAGTTTGCACAGCTGAAAACCATTATGCCGGACATGGTGGTGATTGACCGCGATTACCTGCGCAATACTTTCAAATATCGTCTCGCAGGAACGCGGGTTTGCACCCTGTTCAACCAGAATCTGACCAGCAGTAACGTCATGATGGGTTGGGATAGTTTTGAGTCGGATGTGATTTCCCGCCATCTATTGACGGTGATGAACCAACAACAACCAGCAGTTGTGCGTATGCGCTTGAGCACGGACCGGGGTCAAGTTGTAGCTGGGGAATTGCTGGCCTTGCCTGTGCAGATGCGTGAGTCCCATCGCATTCAGATAATTGGCGGCTTATTTCCGTTCCGCGCAGCGCAAAGTCTGGGCCATGCCGGTATTATAAAACGCGAACTTGTGTCGGCCCGTGTCATCTGGACCGAGCATCATGCCCCCTTGCAACGTAAGGAACCCGCAATTCTCACGCCGCCTTCCCGACAGTCGTTGAGAAGCTTCACATTGATTGATGGCGGCAAGGCATAGTCTGCACTCTTTCTGCTTTTCTGTTTTGTCGATGCAATTTTAGTTTGCAATTGAGCGTTTCAGCTTAACCTGACCTTTACCCGCGTTCTCCTAGGATATCGATACGGCGGGTGAGCTTCATCCGGGTATCGCCCTGGGGAGAGCGGAAAATTTTGGTTTTTGAGGTCACACTGTGAGTGCTCCAGCTCTAAACATTGCAGTCCAATCTTCTACCGATGCCTTGAAGGGCGTGGTTTTCGGTCGTTTCATGCTGCCTGACATGTCAGAACACGCTTGCCAAGTGCTTGATCTGACGCTTGATGGTGCTACTTTTATTACGGGTGATGTGCCGCCAACCGGTTTGGCAATTGTGGCCTATCTTGAAGATTTAGGCCGTGTTGAAGTGATATCCGAAAGTCCCATTCCGGGCGGATTTAAAATCAGATATGCCGCAACAGGTGCGCGGCTCGAGCGTTTGCAGCAGCGTATTACCTATCTCATGGAGCGCGCTGACGGTGCGCCAGACCAACGTCGCCATCCTCGATTTGAGCCGAAAGACAAGCATTCGTCCATCACCCTGCCCGACGGTCGCAGTTATAATTGCGAAGTGTTGGACATATCGGTTTCGGGCGCCGGCGTTAAAACCGATGTAATGCCGGCTCTCGGCACCTATCTCATGGTTGGTAAAATGAAGGGCCGTGTCGTGCGGTTTCTCGAAAACGGCTTTGCAATCGAGTTCAGCAAGCAAGTCGCAACACAACTTGCCAATCAGGCACTTGCCTAAAATCGCGCTGTCAATACAGCACTCTCAAACGAAAAAACCAATTCGCCATGTTGATTCATACCTTCGTTATATCCACTTACAACGCCCCATCCGGGACGGCTGGCCAGTGGACGTTTCGCAGTGGCGGTCGTGAAATAGTGTAAAGTATCACCAGCAAACACTGGTTTGAGCCAGCGCATATTTTTGAACCCCGGTGACGGACCAATTTCCGGCAATTGTTTTCCAACGGCTTCCAATGCGGCCCGCGCAGCGGTATTCCGCTCAATAAAACAAGCCATCCATCCGCATCCCACGTGCAGCCCCGCCGCAGTCATCGCACCGTAAACGCTGGCTTTGCCTGCTGCATCGTCCACATGAAAACCAACGGGGTCAAACTTGCGGGAATAGGCCAGCATGTTCTCAACGCTGAAGCTATAGCTGCCCAAAGCCACGCGATCATCCAGTGTGATCTCTTCCATGAACAATCCCATCATGGCGCTGCCGCCTGCACGAAAACCATGCTTCGCATGAAGGCCTTCGCTTGCTGACTCTGGTCTCGGATTTGGACGTCAAAATTGACAATCAACCGGTCTGGCTTGCTTTGCGATGGCCGCACCGCAGTGAAGGTGAGTGTGCCCGACAATTCATCATCGACATAAACAGGTTTCAACCATTTCATCTCTTCAATGCCTGTTGATCCGATGGCATTTATATGAAGAAAGAAAGCATCGCACAACATGCGCATGATGATGGACGACGTATGCCAACCGCTTGTCGCCAATCCTCCGAGTACGGACGATGTGGCTTCAGCCTCATCCAGATGGAAGGGTTGCGGATCGAACTCCTGTGCAAAGTCCAGCAGCTCATCGCGCGTCACAAGATAAGGGCCAAGCGCAATCTCCCGTCCCACGCAAATATCGCCGATGGTCAGCGCGGGCATGGCCTTACGTGTTGAACCGGAAGTGCATCACGTCACCATCGTCGACAACATATTCCTTGCCTTCCAGCCGGAATTTACCCGCAGTCTTTGCTCCAGATTCACCGTTGTTCGCAATGTAATCGGCATAGGCAATGGTTTCCGAGCGGATGAAACCCTTTTCAAAATCCGTATGGATCACGCCTGCCGCAGCAGGTGCCTTGGTGCCTTTGGTTATGGTCCAGGCGCGGGCTTCCTTTGGTCCCACGGTGAAGTAGGTGAGCAAGCCCAACAGCGCGTAACCCTCACGGATCACGCGGTTCAGGCCGGGTTCCACCAAACCCACGGCATCGAGGTAATCCTGTTGGTCTGCCAATGGCAAAATTGCGATTTCGGATTCAATTTTCGCTGAAACAACCACGGCTTTGTTGCCTTCCAGTGCGGCAAAAACCTTCACGCGCTCCGAGAAGTCATTGCCCTTGTCGGCAGCGCCCTCTTCCACATTGCAAACGTAAAGCACCGGTTTTGACGACAGCAAGCCCAGCCCGCGGAATGTCATTTCCTCATCGGCGGTACGGACAACCAATCGTGCAGGTTTTCCCTCGCGCAGCAACACCAGTGCGCGCATCATCAGGTCTGCCAGTTCCTTCTGGTCCTTGTCGCCCTGTTTGCCTTTTTTCTCAGCTGCAGGCTGCCGTTTTTCCAGTGCATCCAGATCTGCCAGCATCAGTTCGGTTTCGATGACTTCGATATCTGACACCGGGTCGATTTTGCCGGACACATGGGTAATGTCGCCATCTTCAAAGCAGCGCACCACATGGGCAATGGCATCGGTCTCGCGAATGTTGGCGAGGAACTGATTGCCCAAGCCTTCACCCTTTGAAGCGCCTTTCACCAGGCCTGCGATGTCCACAAACGTCAAACGCGTCGGTATAATCTGTGCCGATCCCGCAATGGCGGCCAGCTTGTCCAAACGCACATCCGGCACACCGACATCACCCACATTGGGTTCAATGGTGCAAAACGGATAATTCGCCGCCTGCGCCGCCGATGTTTGCGTCAGCGCATTGAACAACGTGGACTTCCCCACATTCGGCAAACCAACGATGCCACATTTAAAACCCATAATTCTTCCTTTCGTATGCGCAGCCCGCACCCACCCCCTGCCCCCTCCCTCAAAGGGAGGGGAAAACTTAAATCCTTCCCCTCCCTAGGAGGGAGGGGTACTTTTATTCTTTCCCCTCCCTAGGAGGGAGGGGTCAGGGGTGGGTGGAGGCCACATATCATATTTATATTATTCAAACCGACTTTACCGCATTCGGCCGCGGAGGATTGAGCACCAGTGCAACCTTGCTCTGGAATTTTTCGTCTTTGCCCTCAGTCAGCAATTCAACCTCATCGGCCACACCTTCAAGCAATTTCGCCAACCACTCACGATCCGACTTGGCGAAATCACCCAGCACATGCGGCATGACGTAGTCTTTTTCACCGGGATGGCCAATGCCCATGCGCACCCGCTTGAAATCCGGCCCGATATGCGCCGCGATCGAGCGGATGCCATTATGCCCCGCCGCACCGCCACCTGTTTTTACCCGCAGCTTGCCGGGCTCTAAATCCAACTCGTCGTAGAACACATAAACCCTGTCGAGGTCGATATTGTGAAAGCGCACCGCTTCTCCAACAGCCCGGCCAGACTCATTCATGAAGGTCTGCGGTTTCAGCACAAGCACTTTTTCATCGCCGAGTTTCCCCTCCGACATGTCGGAATGAAATTTCTTCCGCCACGGCAAAAACGAATGACGGCGGACGATTTCGTCCACCGCCATGAAACCGATATTATGCCGGTTACCAGAATATTTCGCCCCGGGATTGCCAAGGCCTGCGAACAGGAACATGGGCCAACCCCTCGGGCGAAATTCTTGTTACTTTTTCTTCGCGGCAGGTGCAGCGGCCTTGGCCGGAGCAGCACCTTTCGCGGGTGCAGCAGCCTTCGCAGGCGCTGCGCCCTTTGCAGGTGCGGCACCTTTTGCTGGGGCAGCAGCGGCGGCGGCTGGAGCCTTCTGAGCGGAAGCTGGAACTTCAGCAGAAACAGCGCCTTCAGCAGCAACTTCTTCCTTGGCCTGAGCCGAGATGGCGCAAAGTGTTACGTCATCACGCGACACAGAGGTGACACGGTCTGGCAATTTCACTTCCGAAATATGGATGCTCTGGCCAATCTGCATGCCCGTCAGGTCAACCGTGATGTCGTCGGGAATAAAGTCCGCCGGGCAATAGAGGTTGATCGAATGCGAAATGATGTTGAGCGCACCACCAGCTTTCAGGCCCGGTGCGGCTTCCTGGTTCTTGAAGTGAACCGGAATGTTGACAGCGATACGCGAATCCTTGCCAAGACGCAGAAAGTCGACGTGGATGATCCGGTCTTTGACTGGTTCAAACTGCACATCACGCGGAATGGCGCGAATGGTCTTGCCGTCGATTTCAAGATCAACCAGTGTCGACAGGAAGCGGCCCGTTTCAACATGCGGCAGCACGTTTTTATAGGTCAGCGTAATCAGCTGTGGGTCTTGCTTGTCACCATACACGACGCCGGGAACATTTCCCTCACGACGGACAGAACGAGCGGCCCCCTTACCAGCCTGGCTGCGTGGAGCAGCCGAGATCGTTACAATTTTAGCCATAGTATTCTCCGATAAAATGAAATCCGGCCTTCCTCCAGGGGTGAACGACGCCAGACGGCGCGGGCTATAGGGGAAATGCGACGGGATGGCAAGGATGGCGCGGGGGGTGGGGCTTTCAGTTTAACTTTGCTAAACAACAGTCATGACCACACCCCTCGTCCGCATCGCGGAACTCGAAATCGACCCTGATCACCTTGAAACCTACTCCGCCCTGCTGCGCGAAGAAATCGAAGCCTCGGTGGCGCTGGAACCCGGCGTTCTCGCCCTGAACGCGGTCTGTCTGAAAAACAGCCCAACCTCCATCAGACTGCTCGAAATCTACGCCGACGAGAAAGCCTACCAAACCCACCTCCTCTCCCCTCATTTTCTCAAATACAAAACCGGGACGGCGAACATGGTGAAGTCGCTGCGACTGGTGGAAACTGAGCCGCTGTTGTTGCGGAGCAAATGAGACCTTGTGGCATGTGCGGGTTGGCAGGCGCGAATTGAAAAAGCCTTTTTGATAGCAAGTGGCCTAAAGCCCTCACTATTCCCCCGTCCACCAATCCACAATCAGCACATTCAAATCCTGCGTCGGCTCGAAATTCATCTTCCGCACTTCAAATTGCGTCGGTGAAATCTTCTTCACGCCTTCGCCACAAAAGCTGACCATCGAGTCGGCTTTGCCCTTGTCGATGACCAAGCGGAAATCCTTGATCGGGCCTTTCCAGTTGGCTCCACTTTTCAGCACGTAACCCAACCAAATCTCGCTATAAGGTGAAGGGAAGGCTTCGGTTTTTCGTTTTTCCACGCCAGCGTCCAGGCTCTTGTACCAACTGTTCTCAACGCAATAGCGCTTGGTCTTTGCGCGCGCCCATTCGTCTTCTTCGCGATAGGGCAAACTGAGGCCACCGCCCACACTTCCACCTGCCAGTGGCTTGTAGCGGTGCTGCACCGAAATGGTTTTGCCTGCGGGAAAAATTTGTGTGCGCGTGATTGATGTGCGCATGGCCCATTTGGTCCAGTAATAGGCCTCCGTGCCTTCACCGTTCACGGCCACAAGCCCCTCAGCCAACAGCGCTTTGCGCGTCGCCTCAGGCAAGGCCGCAACCTGCGCACTGAAGGCATCCGTGTCTTCGAGGCCATTCAACGGCAAGCCTGCTGCTTTCAGCTTTTCCGTAATATCCTGATCGTTGAACATGGGCTGCACCACAGCCTGATAATCAACCGGCTTGCCTTCAACCGTGGTTTTGAATTCCAAATCCTTTTGCAAATCACGGTAGAAGTTATCGACATCCGGCTCATAGGTCTGATCCGGCAAGGGAAAGGCTACCAGGGTTTCAACATCCTTGTTTGAGGTATTGGTGAATTTATAATCCACCCGCACTTCATCGCGCGAAATGTAGAGGTCTTCACTGTCAAGCGAAACCGCCTCCGATTGTGTCAACGCAAGACCGCCGACGGAGACCTCTGCCGTGCTGTCATTGGCTAGCGCGTGAAAACCGGACCACAGTATTGCCAGAACCGAAAGTATCAGACGCATGCCAATCTCCATCAATGAGCTAACTCTTCAACCGATAGCCAGTCTTGAATATCCACATCACAGCACCCAAACAGACCACCAGAAAAAACACTGTGGCCGCAAGGCTGATGCCAATGTTCACATCGGCCACTTCATTGAAGCTCCAACGGAAACCCGACACCAGATACATTACCGGGTTGAAGTGGCTCACGGCCTGCCAGAATGGCGGCAGCACCTTGATGGAATAGAAACTGCCACCCAAGAACGTCAGCGGCGTAATAATCAGCAGCGGAATGATTTGCAGCTTCTCAAATCCGTCTGCCCACAAGCCAATGATGAACCCCATGAGACTGAAGGTGATCGCCGTCAGCAGCAGAAACCCGATCATCCAGAAGGGATGCAGAATCTGCATCGGCACGAAAAACCATGACGTCACAAGAATAACCAGCGCAATCAAAATCGACTTCGCCGCAGCCGCACCGACAAAGCCAAACACCATTTCAAGGGCTGAAACCGGTGCCGCTAGATATTCATAGATCGTGCCCGAAAAACGCGGAAAATAGATACCGAAGGAGGCATTGGACACCGACTGTGTGAGCAGCGACAGCATGATCAGGCCAGGCACGATGAAGGCCCCATAGGCCACGCCGTCAATCTGCTGGATGCGTGAGCCAATGGCCGCACCGAACACAACGAAATACAGCACGGTGGAAATCACCGGCGAAATCAGGCTTTGGCCAATGGTACGGAAAAACCGCTTCATCTCTGCCATGAATATGGTCTGAACTGCGCGCGTATTCATTGTGTCACCAAACCCATGAAAATGTCTTCAAGCGAGGATTGCTCCGTGTGCAGATCACTATATTCCAACTTGGCCGCGGCCAAATCCTTCAGCAATCCGGCAATGCCGCTGGTGCCCTGCTTGGTATCGTAGTTGTATTGCAGGGTTTTTCCGCCGCTTCGAATTTCGAGATTATACTTGGCCAGCGCCTTCGGCAAAGCGGTAACCGGAGTTACCAGATCAAGCGTCAATTTCTTCTGCCCCAGCTTGGACATCAGCACGGCTTTGTCCTCAATCAACACAAGCCCGCCCTTGTTGATAACGCCCACGCGGTCGGCCAGTTCTTCGGCTTCCTCAATGTAGTGTGTGGTCAAAATTACCGTCACGCCGTCATCACGAAGCCCGCGTACCACATTCCACAAATCCTGCCGCAGCCCCACGTCCACACCCGCCGTTGGCTCGTCGAGAAACAGAATACGCGGCTCATGGGCCAGCGCCTTTGCAATCAAAACGCGACGCTTCATGCCGCCCGAAAGCGCCACAATCTTCGAATCTTTCTTGTCCCACAGCGACAGTTTTTTCAGAACCTCCTCGACATAGGCCGGATTCGAATCCTTGCCATAAAGATGACGGCTGAAATTCACTGTGTCCCACACCGTTTCGAAAATCGACAGGTGCAATTCTTGCGGCACCAGTCCAATCAAACTCCGCGCGGCCCGGAAACCCGTCACATTGTCATGCCCGTCCACGATGACTGCGCCTGAGGATTTGTTGACGATGCCGCAGACAATCGAAATCAGTGTGGTTTTGCCAGCACCATTGGGCCCCAGCAGTGCGAGTATTTCGCCTCGTTTGATTTCAAACGAAACATTGGTCAACGCCGCCAGTCCGGAGGCGTATGTTTTGGAGAGATTTTGAATTGAAATGATTGATGTCATATCCACCACATAGCAAAATAGGATTAAAAAGTCAAGGACTATTTTCCAGTTCTTCCTTCAGAACTTCCAGTTCCAGCCATTTTTCTTCTGCTGTTGTCAGTTCCTGAGCCGCTGCAGCATGGCGTTTTGAGGTCTTCTCAAACAGTTTGAAGTCTCGCGTAAACAGCCCTGCATCCGCAAGTTTCAATTCGAGCGATTTCAATTCGACATGCAGTTCATCCATTTTCGCAGGCAGGATTTCCAGCGCATGTTTGTCCTTGAAGGTCAATTTCCGCTTTTGTTGGTTCTCCGCTGGCTTTTCAGCCGTCGCCTGAATTTTCGCTGCTGTCTTTTCGACTTTGCGCAGCGTTACCCCCTCACCGCGCTGAGCTACCATATCGGAATAGCCACCGGCATATTCAACCCATTTTCCGTCGCCCTCATGCATCAACACAGATGAGGCCACGCGATCCAGAAAGTCACGGTCATGGGACACAACGATTACAGTGCCCGGATAATCCGCAAGCATTTCCTGCAGCAAGTCCAGTGTTTCCAGATCGAGGTCGTTGGTCGGTTCGTCGAGGATCAGAACATTT
>JANMEM010000014.1:0-2386 GCA_031376985.1 Hyphomicrobiales bacterium | reverse complement strand
CATCGCCAAAGCCGAAGAACATTGCTGCAATTAGAGTATCCAAAACAGGTGTTGGCACGAGGAACGCCCTATTCACGAGAATTTCAACGTCCTGCGATGCAGCTTGGAAAACCATCCGCACAGAGGTGATGGACATGAGGTCATAGAAAGATTGTAAGTCTAACCCCGCTGCCAAAGGATCGATCAAAGCATCAGCCGAAGCGCCGGCAATTTGAATGAGGCAGAGCTTGGGATAGTACGTGGTCTCCCGCAGAAACTCAGTATCGACTGTGACGTAGCTGTCGCTGGATACGCTGGTGCAGAAAGCTGCCAAAGCATCCGTCGTGGTGATCATTGGAATGTCTTGTTGTGTCAGCATGTTTTACAACCTTCCGAAGACGCGGTGGAAAATCGTGTCGACGTGTTTGGTATGATAACCCAGATCAAAAAGAGCTTCGAGTTCAGCATCAGTCATAAGTTTTGAAACGTCCTTGTCCGCCTTCAAAAGCGGCAGGAATTCTCCTTCGCCGCGCCATACCGGCATGGCATTGCGTTGAACTGCAGCATAGGAGTCTTCGCGTGACATGCCTTTTTGCGTGAGGGCGAGAAGGATGCGCTGGGAGTGAATAAGGCCACCCAAGCGGTCCAAATTCCTTTTCATGTTTTCGGGATAGACCAGCAGCTTATCGATAACGCCGGTAAGTCGACGAAGTGCAAAGTCGAGATGTACGGTTGCGTCAGGGCCAATGCCCCGTTCAACTGATGAATGCGAAATATCGCGTTCATGCCATAGGGCTACGTTTTCCATAGCGGGTATAGTGGCAGAACGCACGAGGCGGGCGAGGCCCGTCAGGTTTTCCGTCAGAACCGGATTTCGCTTGTGCGGCATGGCGGAGGAGCCTTTTTGGCCGGGCGAGAAATATTCCTCGGCTTCCAAAACTTCCGTACGCTGCAAGTGGCGGATTTCCGTGGCCAAGCGCTCGACCGAAGAAGCAATGACTCCGAGCACTGAGAAAAACATGGCATGACGATCACGGGGAATAACCTGTGTTGATACCGGTTCAACAGCGAGCCCCAGTTTTTCCGCAACGTAAACTTCAACCGACGGATCAATGTTGGCGAATGTGCCAACGGCACCGGAAATTGCGCAAGTGGCGACGTCATTCCGGGCAAACATCAGTCGTTGTTTGGCACGCTGGAATTCCGCATGCGCATAAGCCATTTTCAAACCGAAGGTGATAGGTTCAGCGTGGATGCCGTGGCTGCGACCTATGCAAACTGTCAATTTGTGTTCGAAGGCGCGGCGTTCCAAAGCTGCGAGAAGTGCGTCAAGATCTTTCAACAGCAGATCAGCGGCGCGGGTGAGCTGGATGTTGAAAGTGGTGTCCAACACATCTGATGAGGTCATGCCTTGGTGCACAAACCGGGCTTCGGAACCAACGATTTCTGAAAGATGGGTGAGAAAAGCGATGACGTCGTGCTTGGTGACGGATTCGATTTCATCGATGCGGGCGACGTCAAATGTTGCTTTTCCACCTTTTTCCCAAATCACGCGGGCGGCCTCCTTGGGCACAATTCCTAATTCCGCCATTTTATCAGCAGCATGGGCCTCAATTTCAAACCAGATTCTGAAACGCGTCTGGGGTTCCCAAATCTGGGTCATGTCTTTGTGGGAATAACGCGGGATCATCAATCAAGCCTTTTGTTCAGGGCGGCTTAGCAAATGTCGAGGTGCTGTGCGAGTCGCAATGGCGAGTTCACAAATCAAGGTTTTTTGTCCGGCACAAGTGTGCCGCCCTGCCATTGCAGCCAGACATAGGGTTGCTTCTGCAGATCACCGGATGCGTTGAACCGAACAGTGCCGATGACCGTGGCGATGTCACTGCCGCTTGAAAGCCAGTTTGCCATGGCTCGGGAATCGTTCACGTTGCGGGCTTTTGCGGCAGTAACAAACACTTCGACCGCGGCATAGGCAGCGAGAGTGGCACCTTCCGAAGTGGGGAGGGCGCTCAGGCGTTTTGGATCAGCGATAGTGGTCAAATCCTGCAAAAAACTGACGTGTGTTCCCGTCGCCGCATTGCCAGCGCGGGTGCTGAAGGCTTCTGACTGGATCAGGTCTGGTCCGTAGAGCGCAATCAACGGATTCAGTTTTTTGAGTTCGCCTGCAATGTTTCCGGCATCGGTGGCCTGCAACGCCAGATAGGCAGATGTTGCAGTGAGCAGTCCCGCATCATCGGGCAATTTTGGACTTCCGGCCTTGATGTTTATGGATTTTGCATCGGGCAGGGTTGCGAGAAAACGTTTGGCGAGTGGTGCCGTCTCTGCCTGTTGATCTGTTATCAGAAGCACTTCTGCGCCTTCGCCCGATGATTTGATGCGGGTTGCGGCGAGTTCGGCTTGGGCGTCG
>JANMEM010000560.1:0-3282 GCA_031376985.1 Hyphomicrobiales bacterium | reverse complement strand
GCACATGGCTAGTGGCTGTACGGAAGGCCTGAGCGATCAGGCAGGGGTAAATCCCCCGGCTTCCCGTGTCTCTGCTCATTCGTGATCGGTCTTTCGAACCTTCCTCCTGGTTCGTTTGAGGCTCTGCGCCGGTGCTGTTGGGAAGTGAAACGAGAAAGGAACCCCTGATGGGTCTTTATGAACACACATTCCTGGTGCGCCAGGATGCAACGTCGGCGCAGGTTGATGCGTTGATCGAGCAATACAAGGGCGTGCTGGAAGCCGGCGGCGCCAAGATCGAGAAGGTCGAAAGCTGGGGCATCAAGTCCCTGACCTATCGCATCAAGAAAAACCGCAAAGCCCACATGACGCTTTTGAACATCTCAGGCAACTATAAGGCAATCGCCGAAATGGAACGCATGATGTTGATTTCGGAAGACGTGATCCGCTTCATGACCATTGCCGTCGAAGAACTGGAAGCAGGCCCATCGGCCATGATGCGCCGGTCCGAACGCCGCCGCGATGATGACGATGTACCGACAGAGGAGTTCAACTGATGGCTGAACAACAAGCTCGCCGGCCGTTCTTCCGCCGCAAGAAGACCTGCCCGTTTACAGGCCCCAACGCGCCGAAGATCGACTACAAGGATGTTCGCATGTTGCAGCGCTATATTTCCGAGCGCGGCAAGATCGTTCCCGCCCGCATTTCCGCCGTCTGCACGAAGAAGCAGCGCATTCTGGCGCAAGCCATCAAGCGTGCCCGCTTCCTGGGCCTCTTGCCCTACGTGATCGGTTAAGGGAGAAACGACCATGGAAATCATTCTTCTCGAACGCGTCTCAAAACTCGGCCACATGGGTGAAACCGTAAAGGTCAAGGACGGTTACGCCCGTAACTTCCTGCTGCCTCGCGGCAAGGCCCTTCGTGCCAATGCGGCCAACAAGGCCAAGTTCGAAGTGCAACGCGCTGATCTCGTCGCCAAAAACGACGTGGCCCGCAAGGTCTCGGAAACCGATGCTGAAAAGCTCGCCGGAAAATCCTTCGTGATCATCCGTCAGGCCGGTGAATCGGGCCAGCTTTATGGCTCCGTTTCCCCACGCGACATCTCGGACGCAGCAACTGCTGAAACCGGCGTTGCCGTCCACCGCAACCACATCGAACTTGTGAACCCGATCAAGATCATCGGTCTGCACAAAGTCGACGTGTCCCTGCATCCGGAAGTCACGGTCAACATCACCGTCAACGTGGCCCGCTCGGTTGAAGAAGCCGCAGCCCAGGCCCGCGGCGACGTGATGACAGGCCCCGCTTCCGACCGCGCCGAAGTCCGCGCTGCTGCCGAAGCCCTGTTTGAAGAAGCAGAAGCCGAACGCATTGCCGAAGAAAACGCCGGAAGCTAAATCATCAGTCCACGGACGATTCAGGCCGCCTCACAGAAATGTGGCGCGGCTTTTTTATTTACCCTGCGACCTCACCACTCAATCCATCCAAAATCGGACACTCCGGATGATCATCACCATGGCATAATCCCGCGAGGTGGCTGACGGCATTCCGCAAGCTGATGAGCTTCGCAATGTCTGCGTCAAGTTCCGCTACATGGTTCAGCGCAATGGCCTTGACCTCGCGGCTGGGGCGACCGCGGTCTTGCCAGAGTTTCAGAAGTTCCCTGATCCGCTCCATCGAAAAACCCAAGTCGCGGGCACGGCGGATGAAGCGCAGGGTGTGCACATCGGTCTGGTCGTATTTGCGGTAACCGCTGTCTGAACGCCGCGTGTGCGGAATGAGCCCCGTTTCTTCGTAATAACGGATCATTTTCGCGGAAACGCCGGAATTGCCTGCCACTGTGCCGATATTCATTTTGACTTCCCTATATTAAACCTTGACCTTGCCATGATGGGAAGGTTTATATGACCTGTCATGGAAAAGCAAATCGACGCCACCGTGACCGCCATTGACCCCGTTTGCGGCATGACCGTGAACCCGGCAACCACACCCCACCATGCCGACTACAAGGGCACCGCCTATCACTTCTGCGGAGCCAGTTGCCGGACTAAATTCGTGGGCAATCCACTGAAATATCTGGTACCGGCGGCGGAGACAGAGCCGATGCCTGAAGGTACGGAATTTACCTGCCCCATGCATCCTGAAATTCGGCAAATCGGACCGGGCTCATGCCCGATTTGCGGCATGGCGCTGGAGCCGCTGGTTGTCTCGGCTGAGAGCGGACCCAATCACGAGTTGATCGACATGACGCGGCGCTTCTGGATCGGTCTTGCGCTGGCACTCCCGGTATTCGCGCTCGAAATGGGTGGCCATGTCACAGGCCTCACTATGTGGCTGGGCCAGCAATTGACCAACTGGATTCAATTGGCTTTGGCAACGCCCGTAGTGCTTTGGGCGGGTTGGCCGTTCTTTGTCAGGGGCTATGAATCTCTCAAAACCCGCAATCTAAATATGTTCACCCTGATTGCGATGGGCACGGGAATCGCGTGGACCTACAGCATTATCGCAACGCTGATGCCCGGACTCTTCCCGCCCGCCTTTCAACAAGCCGGTGGGTCTGTCGCAGTATACTTTGAGGCTGCGGCCGTCATCACCGTGCTGGTGTTGCTGGGACAAGTGCTGGAATTGCGTGCCCGTGACCAGACTTCCGGCGCCATCAAAGCGCTGCTGGGACTTGCCCCTAAAACCGCTCGGCGTGTGAACGCCGACGGCGTAGAGGAAGATGTTGCGGTTGAACACATTGCAGCGGGTGACAGCCTGCGCGTGCGGCCTGGTGAGAAAGTGCCCGTGGATGGCATGTTGCTGGAGGGCCATGCCACGCTGGATGAATCCATGGTGACGGGCGAATCCATGCCCGTATCTAAGGAAGTGGCCGACAAACTGATTGGCGGCACTTTGAACGCCACAGGCAGCTTTATCATGAAGGCCGAGAAGGTGGGTCGCGACACCGTGCTGGCCCGCATCGTGCAAATGGTCGCCGACGCCCAGCGCAGCCGCGCACCTATCCAGCGCTTGGCCGACCGCGTGGCGGGCTGGTTCGTGCCTCTGGTGTTGCTGGTTGCGGTGTTAGCGTTTGCAGCGTGGTCGATATGGGGACCGGAACCGCGCTTTGCCTTTGGGCTTGTAGCAGCGGTCGCCGTGCTCATCATCGCCTGCCCCTGCGCCTTGGGGCTGGCCACGCCGATGTCAATCATGGTGGGGGTGGGTCGTGGAGCGCAGGCAGGTGTTCTGATCAAGAACGCCGAAAGCCTGGAGCGCATGGAGAAGGTCGATACCCTCGTTATTGACAAGACCGGAACGCTGACC
>JANMEM010000535.1:0-2200 GCA_031376985.1 Hyphomicrobiales bacterium | reverse complement strand
CCCAACATCGGCTTTCTGCAGGAAATGCTGCGCTGGTGGGATTTCCACATCAAGGGCATTAACACCGGTGTCACCGACGATCCTGATTACCGCATTTATATCATGGACGCCTACAAGCCCGGTGCTTTTCCTGACGAAATCAAGGGCCGCTGGGTGCCGGAGAGTTATTGGGGTTTTGGCAATATCGAAACCAAAACCTGGTCGCTTTCCTCAAAAGGCATTTCGTCCAGCGCCGGAAAAGAGGAGGCTTTTACCCTGACATCGCCCCAGAACATTGGGTTTGATGGGGGCGAGTACTGCATCATCTGGCTGGGCGACGATTTCCCCGGCAACCAGTTCCGCGATGACGAAGGCTCAATCACCTTCGACAGCCCACCGTTGATGGATGATTTGGAAGTTGTAGGCCAGCCCATGCTGGAATTGTCGTTCAGTGTGGACAAGCCCGTGGCCCATATTGCCATTCGCCTGAATGATGTATGGCCAACGGGTGAGGTGTCCCGCATCACCTATCACCTGCAAAATCTCTGCATGCGCGAGTCACGTGAATATCCAACGCCGCTCGAACCCGGCAAGCGCTACAAGATGAAAATCAAGATGGATGACATCGCCTGGAAGGTGCCGAAAGGCCACCGCTTGCGCGTGTCAATTTCCACCAGCTACTTCCCAATGATGTGGCCTGCTCCCGAACCCGTGAAACTGACGGTCTACGCCGGGGCCTCCACGATTGCCGTTCCCGTGCGGAAAAAGAACCTGACGGATAAAACCGTGGTTTTTGCCGATCCTGAGGCTGCAACGCCTGTGGCCCAAAAGGTGGTCAAGAAGCCCTCGCATAAGCGCGTCACCTCCATGGACCAGAAGACGGGCCTCACGAAATTGGAGATCGTCGACGATTTTGGTGTACAAGAGCTGAAGCCACACGGCCTGATCGTTTCAAGTGTGGGGCGCGAAACCTATACAATCGATGCGTCTGATCCTTTGTCAGCAAAAATGGAAACCCATTGGACAGAAGGTATGACGCGCGGCAAATGGGAGGTTCGCACTGAAACCTGGGGCCGTATGACAGCGACCAAGACCCATTGGGTGGTCTGGGCCAAAATCGAAGCCTATGAAGGCAAAAAGCGCCTGTTTGTGAAAGAGTTTAATGAGCAGATCGAACGTCGCCTACAGTAATCTGAAATCAATATACCATCGTAAGAGCCGATACACGTCGGGAGAACGTCACTGTGGTTGCGGCATCAGCTCTGGCAGGATTTGTGAAGAGGCCAAGCGGCATGTCTGCTGAGAGTGAGCTGTTGACTCGTATTGCCGAGAGCAGGGACAGGGCTGCATTCGCGAAATTGTTTGACCAATATGCGCCGCGCGTCAAAAGTTTTATGATGCGCAAAGGTGCCAATGGTGAGCAGGCCGAAGATTTGGTGCAGGAAACCATGATTGCCGTCTGGTCCAAGGCGCATATGTATGTTTCGGACCGAGGAAGTGTCACGACCTGGATTTTCACGATTGCGCGTAACCTGCGCATCGACAAACTGCGGCGGGAGAAAACCTCGCTCTATACGGATATTGACGATTACGACGCAGAATCCACCGAGGTCCAGCAGGACGACGCGCTGTCGCGTTTGCAGGAAGATGGTTATGTGGCAAAGGCCCTTGCCCAGATTCCCGAGGAGCAACGGCAACTGCTTATTATGAGTTATGTGGAAGATTTACCACAAAGTGAGATTGCGACACGGCTCCAAATCCCGCTTGGCACCGTAAAGAGCCGTATGAGACTTGCGTATCGGCGCATGAAAAAGCTGTTGGAGACAGTGACGTGAAGATTACACACCACCTTGATGAAGCGACCATCATTGCACTTGCAGCAGGAACTTTGGGTGAAGCCCATGGTTTTGCTGCTGCTACACATGTGGCCTACTGCCCCCGGTGCCGCGCCGCTTTCCGCGACGCAGAAGGCTTGGGCGGTCAGCTGATGCAGGATGAGGACAGTCGTGCGGTGACCGATACCTGCCGCGCTGCTACCTTGGCCAGTCTTGATGCAGTTTCTGCCGCTCCGGCGAAGAAAGCAGCTTTGCCGCGCTCGGAAGTTCCGGCTGTTTTGTGCAACTTGTTGGACAACGCGCCACTTGACAGTTTGAAGTGGAAGACAGTTGTTCCCGGTGTATCGACGTATGAAATTCCGCTGTCGACCAAGGGCAAAACCCAC
>JANMEM010000507.1:0-3917 GCA_031376985.1 Hyphomicrobiales bacterium | reverse complement strand
TTCACCGGTTTCCTTGTGGATCCCAACACGCAGCTTCGCATTGACGCCGTGCAGAAAGCCGCTGACGAAACCAATGGTGCCGTCACCGTCGTTCAGGTCATCGCCGATATCGACGCGCCACAGCCTGCCGAAGAAAAGATCAACGCATATCTCGCAGCCAATGCCGCTGGTGTTGATGGCATCGTGACCACGGCTTGGGTACCTGCTGTGACGGCTGCAAACTCGCTGCGCAAGATTGGTGATAAGCGCATCAAGATGGTAGGCATTGACCACGATGAAGTGGTGATCAAGGCCATCAAGGACGGTTTCGTCAACGGCACCATGCTGCAAAATCCCTATGGCCAAGGTTATATCGGTTCCTATGTGCTGAACAAGCTGCGCTCCGGCTGCAAGCTCAAGGACGATGCCCCATGGAAGTCGAATGCCTTGACCAAAAAGTTCGTGGATTCGGGCACGGTCTATGTGGATGCAACCCAAGCTGACACCTATGTCGATGCCATGCGCGGCATTTCCAAAACGCTGATGGCCAGCATGGACAAGGACTTCCTGAGCTGCAACTGATCACGTTGTCTGAACACACAGTGTCTTTCACCAGATGGCATTTCACGCTGCTGGTGGGAGACATTTTGGTGCATAGTGCATCCACATGACGATTTCTGATGTGACGCATTCAGGTGACATGGCCGCTTTGGCGGATCGACGCCCGACACTGGCGCAGCGACTGCTGTTCAGCAGCGAGTTCGGTCTGATATTGCTCATCATGCTTGCGGTGACTGTTTTTGCCAGCATTCTCCCGGGCTTCACTTCGCCTTTCAGCCTGTTCACCATGGGTCGGCAGATTGGCATCGACACTATGATCGGACTTGCCATGATGACGGTGATTGTCACCGGTGGGCTTGATCTCTCCGTGGGTGCAATTGGTGTTTGCTCTGCCATGGCTTTTGGCTGGCTGCTGGAACGGGCCGGGTTGCCGCTGGTACTGGCGGTTCCTGCGGCTGTGGGTTTTGGGGCCAGTCTGGGCTTCATCAATGGCACCGTGGTGGTGCGCTCGGGTGTTCACAGCTTCATCATCACACTGGCCAGTATGAGCATCTTTTTCGGGGCAATGATCTTCCTCAGCAAGGCAGAGGCGTTTCGCAACTTTCCACCGGAGGTGCTTGGTTTTGGCAAATATCGCTTTGGTGGCGTGGTGTCGGCGTTGCTGGTGTTTTCGCTTGTCGTGTGTGCTGCGTTGTCGGTGCTCTATCGATTTACCAGCCTTGGGCGTGGCATGCTGGCGGCGGGGGCCAACCCACGCGCAGCCGAGATTTCCGGTCTCCGCACCGGGCGCATTTTCATTTCCTGTCATATGCTCACAGGTGGAATTGCCGCCATTGCAGGGCTCATGATTACGGCACGAACGGGTGCTGCCGTTCCCTCCATGGCGGGCCATTTGGGGGCGGATTGGTTGCTGCCAGCCTTTCTTGCGCCTGTGCTTGGCGGCACGCTGCTGTCTGGTGGCCGTGTCGCGGTGCTCGGTACATTTCTGGGTGCGGCTCTGGTCAACATCATCACCAGTGGTTTGTTGTTGATGCGGGTGGGTGAGTTCTGGATCCAGGCCTTCCTGGGGTTGATGTTGCTCGCCGCCGTTCTGGCAGACCGGGCGCGACATTTGCTGCTGCGGCGGAGGGGCATGATCTGATGGCAACACATTCGATCACCCGCCTGTTTGACAATGACTGGATCGGCCCTGCCCTTGTCAGCGGGCTTGCGATTGCCATCATCTCCTTCTTCCAGCCAAGCTTCCTCACCCCCTTCAATATCTTCGTGCTGCTATCGGCGATTGCCGTCAACATGCTGGTGGCGCTGGGACAACTCGTCATCATCGGCATCGGGCAGATGAATTTGGCACTGGGGTCCATCGGTGGCCTTGTGGCCATCAGCTTTGCCGCCATGATGGAAGTATGGGGCTTGCCGCCGCTGCTTGCAGTTTTAGGAGGTCTTCTTATCGGCGTGCTTGCTGGCATGGCGAGTGGCTTCGTCATTGCCCGCACGGGCATTACGGCGTTCATCATCACATTGGCGGGCTTGCAGATCTTCAAGGGTATCAACCTTGGCATCACCGAAGCGCAACCTTTTTACGGCGTGCCACAAAGTGTGAAGGACTTCGGCAACACCTCCTTGTTCGGCCCCATCCCATGGCTGGTGGTGCCGATGGTTATTCTGTCGGTCGCAATCTGGTATCTTTTTGCCCGTCTGCGCATTGGCCGCTACATTCTGGCCATTGGCGGCAACCGCAGTGCGGCTGAACTGTCGGGCATCAACGTCAGCAGCACCGTCATCTGGGCGCATGGCATTTCCGGATTGTTTGCAGCCGCTGCGGGGATGATGCTGGTCGCGCGGCTGCAACTTGGCCATCCGACAATTGGCGATGATTGGCTGATCTCGTCCTTTGCGGCACCTGTGATCGGCGGAGCCGTTCTGGCGGGTGGCCACGTCAGTGTGCCCGGCACATTCTTTGGCGTGGTGATCATCGCCATCATCACGCAAGCACTGGTGCTGTTTGCGATTGATCCCTTCGTTGTGCAGATTGTGCTCGGCGGGCTTATACTCTGGGCTGTCGGCATCAACAGGCTGCGCGAAGTCCGCGTTGCCAAGGCCATGGGGCGTTGAGCATGACTGCGCTGCTTCAGGTCTCCCATGTTTTAAAATCCTTTCCCGGTGTGCGCGCGCTAGACGATGTTTCGATGACGCTGACAGCGGGCTCGATCCATGCCCTGCTCGGCGAGAATGGTGCTGGCAAATCGACACTCATCAAGATCATCACCGGATTGCACCAGCCCGACAGTGGCGAAGTTCGCATTGGTGGTGAGGCAAGACGCTTTGCCAACCCCCGGCAGTCAGCTGCCGCAGGCATCGGCGTAGTGCACCAGGAGCGCAATCTGGTGACACGCTTCTCAGTCGGTGAAAACATCATGCTGGAGCGCTTGGGGACCCATGCCCTCTCGCGGATCGACTTTGACGCACTTCACGCCGAAGCGGCAAAGTGGCTGAAGCTTCTGGACCTTGATGTTGATCCGCGCCTCCCCGTGTCACGGCTCAGCGTGGCGCAAATGCAGCTTGTTGAAATTGGCAAGGCACTGTCACTGCAATCACGCGTGCTATTGCTCGATGAACCCACAGCATCGCTCACGCAGAACGAAACCCGCGTTCTGTTCGCAGTGTTGCGAAAGTTGGCGCAGGACGGCGTTGCCATTGCTTTTGTCAGCCACAAACTCGAAGAGGTGTTCGAAATTTGTGACACCGTCACGGTGCTGCGCGATGGCCGCAATGCCTGCGACAGCCAACCCCTCAAAGGCCTCGACCGGGCAATTGTGGTGAAGATGATGATTGGCCGCGCCGAGCGCATTTCCAAGCGCGCACCACGGCCCAAGAGTGAGGCTGCACCTTATCTCGAACTTGAAAATTATGGATCATCGGCGGGCCATAGCAGCATTTCTCTGACTGTGCGGCCCGGTGAAATTCTCGGGCTTTATGGTCTTGTCGGGGCGGGTCGCAGTGAACTCGCTAAAGCCATTCTGGGGATGAGCAAACAGACCCGGGGGCAAGTGCGTGTGGCTGGGCGGTCGGTTTCCATTCGCTCCGCCGCCGATGCTTTGCATGTTCATGGCATTGGCTATGTGAGTGAGGACCGGAAGCAGGAAGGTCTCATTCTGCTGCATTCGGTGCTGGGTAATGCTGGCGTCACGGTGTGGCGGAAACTTGGCTCTGCACTGGGTTTCCTGCGCGACCAGACGGTGATTGACCACACGGGGCCAGTGTTGCGGAAACTGGAGGTGAAGACACCCTCCATTCACCAGATCATCGGCAATCTTTCGGGCGGCAACCAGCAGAAAGTCTCAGTGGCCAAATGGATTGCGGCGGGTGTGAAGCTGCTC
>JANMEM010000478.1:0-4641 GCA_031376985.1 Hyphomicrobiales bacterium | reverse complement strand
CTATTTTCTGCAAAAGAAGCGTTTCAACTTCCGACAGGGCTTTCATGGAACCGGTGATTTCCATCAATTTGCGTTCGGAAGGCACGACCTCGCCCTCTTCAACAAAGCGGGTAATTTTGACACTGGGCACCAGCGCACGGGCGAGGCGGATTGAGGGTTCAAGCGCAGCTACAACGCGCCGCCGCATGAACACGGCAAAGGTTACTTCGGTGTCACCAGTTGCGGCAACGATGCGTGAGGTGTTGGTAAAATACTTGTCCGTCTGGGCAGCCAGCGGACCTGCGGCATGCACGAGTGCAATCAGCGTGTCCAGAATGGCTTCGTGGGCGGGAAGAAGTTTGGCGTTGGCTTTATCCATGATTGGAGTGATTCAGCCGAAAACAGTGCCCACGTCAAATTGATTGGAACCGTTTGCGATTTCGTGGCGTAGTAACAGCCATGCAAACAATACGTCATTGGGTGACTTTGCTGGTCTTGTGTCTTGCAGGATGGGGAAGCGCCATGGCTGGATCAACCCAAGCCGAACTCGACACACTCTTCGCCAAGCTGCGCGATCCGTCCATGGGTGCAAAAGTCCTGAGCATTGAACCGCAGATATGGGACGCGTGGACGCATAGCGGCACGGACGCCGAAAACGAACAGCTTGCAAAAGCCACAGCTTCGATGAACCTCGGCGCGTTTGAACAGGCCGACAAGCAATTGACCGCCATGGTGGCTACGTCACCAAATTACCCGGAAGCGTGGAACAAGCGCGCCACCCTGTATTTCCTCATGGGCCGCATGGAAGACTCGCTGAAAGACATCACCACAACCCTCGACCTTGAGCCGCGCCATTTCGGGGCCTTGTCCGGACGCGGCATGATTTATCAAAGGCTGGGTAGAAACGCCGAAGCCTTGACAGCATTCAAAGAGGCCCTGTCGATCAATCCCAACATGCCGGGAGCCACCATCGCAATGAAGCAACTGGAAAAACTGGTTCCGGAGCTTTAAGGTCGGCTTGGCCGAAAATTTCCACCGCATATCCCATTACTGGCACATCGAGTGGTTTCCCTTCTTGCCCCGCAGTGCCAAGTCAAAATGGAAGTGGCTGGCATGAGCCGAGTTTGCACCGGGGCCGAGAACTGTTGTAAAATATTGACAGCCAGCGGCCCGCAGGGCGGACAAGACAGGTTGATATTTTGCCCCGCTGGTTATGGCGTCCTTGATTTCAATTGTTTGGCCATCAGCAAGTTTGATACGTTCTATGTCCACGGCATTTCCAAAGGCATGTTCGCTCAATTTTCCGCTGATGTCGCCATTGCGACCACGGCATTGAAAACCGGGGCCTGTTCCGAGAGATACAATGCTGGTCTTTGAGGTTGCATTCACGAGGGGGTTGGCTTCATCCTTGACCCAGCTGGCGAATTTTACCGCGAACCCACAATTGAACGTGGGTTGGTCGGTCAATTTCACAGTGTCCGCGCCGATCGAAATAGATTGAACTTGAACAGCGTCTGCAACAGAACAAGCACCGGATCCAACTGGTGTGGTCAACTGCGTGAATTTCACCCCAAGATTTCGAAGACTGTCAAAACAGGCTTCACCAGTGGGTGTGCCGTCCGGCATGCCGTGCAGCGCTGGTGGAAATGTTTGTGGCAATGGTTGAAGCGAAGGCAAGGCTGGAGCTGGCAAGATGACCACCTTGACTTCCGGGGGCTTCACAGGCGGCTCTTTCTTCTCAACCGGAGTGGGTACCGCTGGAATTCTCGCTTCTCTGGTAAGACTGGCGGGCTTCAATACCGGAGTTGGAAACCTGACCTTCTCTTCCAATGCGACGGCTGGAACGGCTTCAGGATTGGCCTTTTTCAAAACCGGCAAGGGCCGCAGAACGGTCGCTTCCCTGTTATCGTCTGCGGGGGCAGCCCTTGCCACTTTGGCTTTGACCGGCTTGGGATTGACAGGTTTGGCGTTTCTTTTTTTCCGGGTAGCCAAACGCTTGCAGTTTGCAAGTGACAAGGACTGGCACAGTTGCCGGTCAATTTTGGAAAACATCTTTTTGAAATCGCTGGATGGCGACGCGGCAGAAGCAGGTGCAAGTGCCGCCACGAGCACCAACGCAAGTGCGCCAACCAGCAAGACACTGTATCTATTTAGAATAGTGAATTTCATTGTTCCTCCCCCGCAACCGGCACGCTATCAATAAAGCGAAGTAAGCGCCTCTACAAATTTGACGGTCACACCCGGCTTTACCAGCTTCGCAAGTTCGGCTGCGTCCCAATTCGTCAGTCTGATACAGCCATGTGAAGACGTCTTTGAGATTTGCGCAGGCTCCGGCGTACCGTGGATTCCATAAGTGGGTTCGGTCAAATCAATCCACGTCGAACCCACAGGCCCATTTGGACCCGGTGGAATGGTCAGCTTTTCCGTGTTGTCACCCTGTTTGAAATTGACGTCCGGGTTGTAGCTGTAGGTGGGGAATTCTGCCACCGCACGAACCTCGTGAGTACCTTGTGGCGATGGCGTGGCGTCACTTCCAATGGTTGCGGGGTAAATGATTTCAGGCTTGCCACTGTCCCCATAGACCACTACCCGCTTGTTGATCTTGTCAGCTACAATGCGGGTCACAACCACTTTCTGCTGCACGCCGGGGTCGGTGACAAATACGGTTTCTCCGACTGAAAAACTTTGCCCCGGATTCAAAAGCGCAATAAAATCCTTGTCCATATGGAATTTTTCAGAGACAGCCTCGGCACCCGTCGTGTAGCCAAGAAATTGCATTTTCGACTTTTCAACATAGTCGTCAGGGATGGCCTCAACCAGTCTATCAACGTCAGACTGCTCTATTGTATAGGACTTCATGACAGGTTCTTCAGACTGCAATTTCTGCCACAGCTCCTGTGTCATTACGCCTGACGCAGGCAGGCCCAGCATTTCCTCATAACTTTGAATGGCCTTGGTCACATTCTCCCCTGCCACACCATCAATCACGCCTGGATTTGCACCTGCCCGATCAAGCAAAACCTGCAACTTTGTGGTGACGGCACTCAGACCTTCAGGCAGCTCAGTATTAAATTCCGCACTGTTGATCTCTTGCGCGGACGGTATGGTTTGTGATTGTGCAGAGTTCGCGAGAAGCAGCACGGCAACGGCAGCAGAAAAGGCTTTAACGTAAATCATACGTTATAAACGCCTGTCCCTCTAAAATGTTCCAGAAATAATTGTTGATTTTTGGGCATGAATTAAATGTCGAATATTGATCGGGCCGATTTCAAACAGCAATTCTCTATTTAATGCACTGTCACCGAATTATGCTATGAAAATGTCGACTTTTTAAGTTCAATGTTGACCAAAACCAATTAATCGTTCAGGTTGTTGGAGTGCAGCATTTTTCTACTGACTGTCTTATGGAGTGGTGATGAGGTTTTGTATTTTAATTCTGGCGGCTGCGGTTGTTTTGAGTTCACCTGCTCTGGCGAAAAAAGCCGCAAAGCGGGACGGCGGCAAGGGGTCCGGGGCCTATTGTTATCAGGGCGCCCAAAATGTTTTCATTCCGGCTGCGCAATTTCCGGCGAAGTATCGCAACAGGCTGCGCAAGGGCCAGAAGGCGACAGTCAACATTGCTGGCTTCGGGCCGGTGAAGTGTACTGTTTATTGAGGTAAGTTGATTCAGGCTTTTACAGCAGCCAGAAACGCATTCGCGCCTGTCCGCATCAGGTCCGTATCCGTCGGTCCTGCAAGAAATGTAAATCCAATTTCCGTATAAGCTTTGACGCCATCCACAGTTCCCGCAAACGCTGCGGCAATCAAGCCATTCTTCCTGGCGGCGGCCACGACTTTTTTCATCGCAGCCAACGTCGCTTCGCCCAGACGGTCAATCTTTGCACCATTGCTCAGAGCAATCGACAAATCGCTTGGGCCCACGAACAATCCGTCCAATCCCGGAACCGCTGCGATGGCTTCAACATTGTCTAGCGCCTCCTGAGTCTCGATCATGGCCAGCACCAAGGTCTGGGAGTTTGCCTCTTTCAGATATTCCCCCGCAGCCACGCCAGCAGATTGCAGCATGGTGTAGCCGCCCCAAGACCTTTGCCCCAAGGGTGGATATTTCGCAGCTTTGACTAGCGCCTGCACTTGTGCCACCGTATTGGTCATGGGGGCAATCACCGCTGCCGCACCCATATCCAAAGCCGAATTCACAATGCCCGGATCATTCCAGCGCACGCGCAAAATGGCGGGCTTGCCCACGGCGTTGATGGCGGCCACTTGCTTTGCGGCTTCGCCCATGTCGATGGTGGAATGTTGCAGGTCAATGGCAACCGCGTCAAAAGCCAGACGCGCCACCTGCCCTGCAAGTTCAGCCCCCGGTGTGCCAAGCCATGGAAACACCAACGGTTCTCCAGTGGCGAGGCGCTTTCTGAGGCCAAAGGCGGCGCCAGACATTACTGGGCTCTGATCTGGGCGATGGCTTCACCCATCAGTTCATCCATGGTGCGGCGGACCTGATGTTCCGATTGGTCAACGTTTTTGCTGGCAAAATCCGCCATCACCTTGCGCACCACGTCATCATCGCCTGCCTCTTCAAAATCCGAGGCAACCACGTCCTTGGCATATTGTGCGGCTGCATCGCCGGAAAGGCCCATCTTTTCAGCGGCCCAATTGCCC
>JANMEM010000434.1:0-3574 GCA_031376985.1 Hyphomicrobiales bacterium | reverse complement strand
TCGAACTGATTACATCTTTCGCCACTAACTGGTGCATCATCTCTGCGGCAACACCGTCCCATGCCCGCAATATGTTCCCTGACTTGCCGGAAGATCAGGCGATGCAAAAACTGTGGGACGCCATTTTCAAATGCACGCGGGCTGATCTGCCAGACCCCATCGCCGCATGGGATGCCCATAACAAGGCGCTGCATGCCCGCGTGAAACTTCTGAATAGCAAGCGCTATGCCGCGCTCAAATACACAGGCCCCGGAACTGATTTCACACTTGGCCTCGTCGACAATCATGTGTGGGCTGGCGGTGCCTCAATGGCGCGCAACGGCATTCTGTGTAATCCCAACATTCCCACCGAAGAAGTCTTCACCATGCCGCACCGCGAACGCGTCGATGGCGTAGTACGTTCCACCAAACCGCTGTCCTATCAGGGATCCATGATTGAAGGCATTTCCGTGCGCTTCGAAAAGGGCCGTATCGTCGAGGGAACAGCGACCAAGGGCGGCGATGTGTTCAGGAAAATGATCTCGACGGATGATGGCGCGGCCCGTCTCGGCGAAGTGGCACTGGTGCCACATTCCTCACCTATCTCCGCAAGCGGCTTGGTGTTCAACGAAACCCTCTACGACGAAAACGCCGCCTGCCACATCGCCGTGGGCCAAGCCTATTCCCAGAATTTGGCAGGCACGGCGGACATGTCAGCCGAACAGAAACTCGCCGCTGGCATGAATACGTCTTTAGTTCACGTTGACTGGATGATCGGTTCCGGCGAACTCGATATCGACGGCATCACCCAAGACGGCAAGGCCGAACCTCTGATGCGCGGTGGAGAATGGGCCGACGCCTGAACCAACCCTCCGGCAAGAACAAGGCAATCCTCAGTCTACGGATTGATTTTGCCGAAGGCCGCCGACTTGGACCGGGGAAAGTATTGTTGCTGGAAGCCGTCGATCAACACGGCTCCATATCCGCCGCAGGCCGCGCCCTCGACATGTCCTACAAGCGGGCTTGGGATTTGCTCGACGAAATGAACCGGATTTTTGCGGGGCCAGTGGTTGATTCAAAAAGTGGAGGCAAACAGGGTGGCGGGGCAACACTCACCGAACTTGGGCAACGCGTGATTGCAACCTATCGCAAAATGGAAAAGCAGGCCGCCAAGACCAACGCGGCAGCGATGGCCAAGCTGTTGAAAGATGTGGGTTAGGCCACATTGACTCAACGTTATATTTGACAATATATAACGCGGGTATTCAGCTTGGTCTCAGGGATTCAATCGTGCCCGATTTCTCGTCAACACAACTTCTTCTCTCTCTTTGCCTGTTTTTTGGTGCCGCACTTTACACGTCTGTGGGTCATGCGGGAGCCTCGGCATACATCGCAACAATGGCGCTGTTCGGCATTCCCGCCACCACCATGCGGCCCACGGCGCTGGTGCTGAATATCCTCGTCGCAAGTTTCGGTGCCATCCGCTTCACCCGTGCCGGATTATTCCGCTGGCGGGGTTGCTGGCCGTTTATACTGGGCGCGGTTCCCTTCGCTTTCTTAGGTGGCTATCTGCAATTGCCGGGGCACATCCACAAGACCATCATCGGAATTGTGTTGTTGCTTGCTGCGGCACGTTTGCTGTGGCCGAAGCCATTGGCCGTGTTGACCGAATGGAAGGATCCGCCGATTGCGCTAGCCATTCCCGCAGGCATGGCCATCGGCTTTCTGTCGGGCCTCACGGGAACAGGCGGCGGTATTTTCCTCACCCCACTCTTGCTGTTCATGGCATGGAGCGAAACCAAAACAGCATCAGGCATTTCCGTGGTTTTCATCCTGTGCAATTCCATCGCAGGACTATTGGGCAACTACGCTTCCCTCAAATCCTTGCCAGCCGAATTGCCGCTCTACATGGTGGCGGTCATGTTAGGCGCGTTGGTTGGAACGCAACTGGGCATTCACAAATTTGCCAAAGAGCATTTGCTGAAAGCGCTGGGTGTGGTTCTGGTGATTGCAGGTGCGAAATTGATTGGGGTCTACTGACCCCCACCCCGTCATTCCAGACGCGCAGTGAAGCGAAGCGAAACAAGCGATCTGGAATCCCGCTTTCTCTCCGCATTCACCGCCACCAAAGCGGGGTTCCAGCTCGCGCTCCGCAAGGGCTACGCTTGGCTGGAATCACGAAATGTGGGATGATTGTTGTATGACCAAACACATCGCCCCCGTATCCCCCGGTGAAATGCTGGAGGAAGATTTCTTGAAGCCTCTGGGTATGACACAATACCGCTTGGCCAAAAGCATCGACGTTCCCGCACAGCGCATTGGTGACATCGTCGCAGGAAAACGTGCCATCACCGCAGAAACAGACTTGCGCCTATGCCGCTTCTTTGGATTTTCGGAGGACTGGTGGCTGCGTTTGCAGGGCAGTTACGACACGGCTATTGCAAGACGGAAGATTGGGAAGGCGTTGGAGAAGATTGTGCCTTTGGCGGAAGTAGCGTGACACTCGCCGAACTCGTCATTCCAGACGCGAAGTGAAGCGAAGCGAAACAAGCGATCTGGAATCCCGCTTTCCTACCGTGCATGCCGCCACCAAAGCGGGTTTCCACCTCGCGCTCCGCAAGGGCTCCGCTTGGCTGGAATGACGAAATGTTGGAATGGGAAAATTCTATCTTAGCATGGGTAAAACTTTCCGCATGAGATACGTGGAACCGTCCATACGCTCCTCAAAAGCGATTTCCACATAGTTCAAACGCTGGTAAAACTCTCTTGCCGTTACTGAAGCGTGAAGTTCAATTTCACGCATTCCTATTGCAGACGCGAGTTCTTCAACAAACCTGACAAGTTCTCGCCCAATTCCTTTGCCTTGTGCATCCGGTTTCACAAACAACGAATGCAAGGTATTGCCAGAATAGCTTACGGTCGCAACAAGTGCATCGTCACTGAACGCAATGAAAAAATGCCGCTCCAACATTTTGACCAACACCCGCTCAGGCGTGAAATTCTCGCACGTCCTGTCAATAACCTCAGATGGATAGTCGCTCGAATTGGTTGTGCGAATACAGTCAACAGTCAACCTGCTGATCGCCTCAGCATCGTCAGAAGTTGCGGGTTTGATTTCGAGATGCATTTGCACCTCACAAAATAAACTTACTTAAATCCGCGTTCTTCGCCAGCCCGCTCACGTGTTTCTGCACAAACGCCTGATCGATCAACACCGTCTCTCCAGAACGATCCGTCGCCGTGAAACTCACATCATCCAGCACCCTCTCCATCACAGTCTGCAATCGTCGTGCGCCGATGTTCTCGACCGTTGAATTGATCTCAGCCGCCACCCGTGCAAGTTCGGCAACGCCATCTTCGGTCACATCCAGAGTCACACCTTCCGTCAGCATCAGCGCCTTGTATTGCTTGATGATGCTGGCTTCGGGTTCGACCAGAATGCGCTGGAAGTCGTCCTGCGTCAGGGCTTTCAGTTCTACGCGGATGGGCAGGCGGCCTTGCAGTTCGGGCAGTAAATCCGATGGCTTGGCAATGTGGAAGGCACCGGATGCGATGAACAGGATGTGGTCGGTTTGTACGGGGCCGTGTTTGGTGG
>JANMEM010000431.1:0-7631 GCA_031376985.1 Hyphomicrobiales bacterium | reverse complement strand
CGGCACAATTTCAATATTCTCCCGGTGGATATATTGCCAGATGTCGAGCTCGGTCCAATTCGACAGCGGAAACACCCGGATCGACTCGCCCTTGTTCTTCCGGGCATTGTAGAGGTTCCACAATTCCGGGCGCTGGCTTTTCGGATCCCAGCGGTGCTTGGTGTCGCGGAAAGAAAAAATACGTTCCTTGGCGCGAGACTTTTCTTCATCACGTCGGGCACCACCGAAAGCAGCGTCAAAGCCATATTGGTCAAGGGCCTGTTTCAGCCCTTCGGTTTTCATGATGTGGGTGTGCAGATGCGAACCGTGGTCAAAGGGATTAATGTCTTTCGCCACACCTTCTGGATTGATATGGACGATCAGATCAAGCCCCAGCTTTTTCGCTGTTTCATCCCGCATTTTGATCATGTCGCGGAACTTCCAGCGCGTATCAATATGCATCAGCGGGAAAGGAGGTTTTGCCGGGTAGAACGCCTTCATGGCGAGATGCAGCATGACGGCTGAATCCTTGCCGATGGAATAGAGCATCACCGGCTTTTCACATTCTGCCGCCACCTCGCGGATGATGTGAATGGATTCAGCTTCCAGTTTATCCAGGTGGGTCATGGCCTTGGGAGCAAGAGGTGCAGCTGGTCTTTCCGGAGTGGGTGTCATGGCAGCGCGGACCTTTTCCATGGTGCGGGTGGAAGGCGAACGACCTTTGCGAAGGTCAAACACAAAAGAAGGATCACCCAGAACCTGTTTGCCAAAACTCGTGGCATCAGCACTGGTTTTGGTCAGAAAGGCCTCGATATCGGCAAGGAAAGTGTGGGCAATAGGATCCATGATAGGATAATGCCTATTCAAAACCCAAAAGTCCAGATAAAAAGGATTTATCCTATTACACCAAAAGTTTTATTCGGTGTATAAGTCGCGAAATCCAATTTCAGAGTTTCCGCACATGATCCGCATTGTCACTATTGCCATCTTCACCATGGCTCTCGCGTCCTCCGCCGTGGCGCAGGTAAAACTCGAGGGACAATTCTTGGCGACACAAAATTGTCCGGCCTTGTTGTCGATCAAGAAAAGTAGCAATCCGGGCGATGTGTCAATCAAGTCCGGAACGTCCTACCGCCTGCTCGGCAAGAACAAGGATGTCGCCACGCATTTCTGGATTGAAGTGCCGACAGCAAATCCGGCGCAGCGTTGGGTAGCTCTGAGTTGCGGCAGCACGGATGCCGCTGAAGCCGCGCCCTCAAACAGAGGTGCAGCGGTCGATACACCAAAAGGCACGGTGAAGCCAAAACCCCAACCCAAAGGCCCGAAAGACGGAAAGCCATTTTATGTATTGGCACTCAGTTGGGAGCCTGCCTTTTGCGAGAAGATGAAAGGCAAGGCCGAATGCAAAAGCCAAACTGCATCCAGCTACGAAGCCACACACCTCTCATTGCACGGCTTGTGGCCGCAGCCCCGGCGAAATGTGTTTTGTGGCGTCGACCGCGCCACAGCTGCACTTGATGACCAGCACCAATGGGAGCAATTGCCCGCTCCGCAGTTAAGAGCCGAAACCAAGGCCGCTCTCGACAAGGCCATGCCCGGCACACAATCCGCATTGGAACGCCATGAATGGATCAAGCATGGCACTTGCTATCAAGGTGGCAACGCAGATCAATATTTCAAAGATGCGATACGACTCGTCAATGACGTGAACGATTCTGTGGTGCAGGCATTTGTTGCTGCAAATATCGGGAAAACGATCCAAAGCTCGGAGCTTCGTGCGAAGTTCGACGAGGCCTATGGCAAGGGAGCAGGAAACCGCGTGCGCGTGTCCTGCAGCCCTGACGGAATGATCAGTGAACTGACAATTGGCTTGAAGGGCGATATTTCTGCAGGCACCAAACTCGCCGATTTGATTGCTGCCTCGGAACCAACCGACGCGGGTTGCCCCGCTGGCGTGATCGACGCCGCTAATTGAGCGAAGCGGCAAGCGCAACGATGCGCCTTGCTGCTTCGGCCATAACTGTCTCATCAACCGTCAACGCCACGCGCAAATGTCCGGCACCACCTGCCCCGAAACTCTCGCCAGGCATGGTGACAACGTCATGGTCAGCCAACAGTTTGCGTGCAAAGGCATCGCCTGAAAGTCCGGTCTGACGCACATCCACCATGACAAACATGCCACCTTCCGGCATACGGGCTTTGACCTTGTTTGAGACAGCCAAGCCTTCAACCAAGGCTTTGCCGCGGTTCCAGTAGGCGTCGCGCATGGCTTTGGTTTCTGCAAATTCATGATCAAGAGCAAAGGCCAAGGCATCTTCCAGAAACGGCTGGCTTCCGAACAACATGGTCTCGGATACGGGCAACATCTCTTCACAATAATCAGCAGATGCCGCAATCCAGCCACAGCGGAAACCCGGCACTGCGTGGGACTTGGAAATCGATGAGACAACAATGGTGCGCTCTTCCAGATCTTCATGAAAAAACGGCGAGGCAAAACTGTGTGTGCCGTGGATCAGCGTGGCATACACTTCATCTGACACAATCCAGAGATCATGCTTGATGGCAATATCACCGATGGCGCGGATTTCCGCTGCGGTGAAAACGGCCCCCGTCGGGTTGGAAGGTGAGTTCAAGAGAATGGCCTTGGTTTTTGATGTGACAGCTTTTTCAAGCGCCGCAATATCCGGGTGAAAACCACGATCAGGATCAAGTTTCACAGCCACAGGCACACCACCCGGAGCCGTGACCACGGCTTCATAAGTGGCGTAGTAAGGATCAAACATCAACACCTCATCATCCATTTCCAGAATGGAGAGGAAGGCAAGCGAGAGCGCTGTTTGCGTTCCAGGCACAAACAGGAATTGGTTTGAACCCACCGTGCGCCCGGTCTGCTTGGTGTAAAACTGCGCCAGACTCTTGCACAAGGCTATGTCGCCAGTCCCCGGCGAATAGCCCAGTCTGCCCATGCGGATGTTGTTGCGGGCTTCGTCGAGCAAGGCCTGCGGCGGCGGTAAATCCGGTTCGCCGATGGAGAGAAAGATCAGCTTTTCTCCCGCAGCGCGGCGGCGCTTGCCTTCAATGTGAACGGCCCATTTGTCAGAACCTAGCGTGGAAAGGCGTGTGGCGATGGAGGCGAGTTTCATGGCACGTGTCTACTCTGCCACCTTCTCACGGCCCATCCTGTTCAGCGTCACATAATCAGTCTTGCCCGACCCCAACACTGGAAATGCTTCGATGTGGAATATACTCTTGGGTATCATGAGGTCAGAACAGCCCAAACGCTTCAGGCCTGTGGCGATCTCTTTGCGGTCGGGTTTTTCCAGTGTGGTGAACATCACCAGCTGTTCGCCCTTTTTCGGATCAGGTGCGGCGACGACGGCGTGATTGAAGTCTTTATAAAGCTGCTGCAATTTTGCCTCCAGCGCTGCCAATGAAACCATTTCACCCGCAATCTTGCAAAAGCGTTTGGCACGGCCCTGAATGGTCACATAGCCTTGCTCATCAATAGTTACGATATCACCTGTGTCATACCAGCCATCGGGCGGTGGTTCGATGACGCCGGGATTATCAGCACGCAAATAGCCGAGCATGACGTTGGGGCCTTTGATCCACAAACGTCCACCTTCAGCGATGCCTTCCACAGGCTCCAACCGATGTTCCATCCCGTCAAAAATACGTCCCACACTGCCGGACTTCGAATGCATGAACGTATTCGCTGCAATGGTGGGCGAACATTCGGTGGCACCATAGCCTTCAATGATGCGCAGTCCGAATTTCTCCATATAAATTTGGCGGGTCTCAGGCTTCACCCTTTCTGCACCTCCGACGAGCAATCGCACGCTGTAGAAATCATAGGGGTGGGCATTGCGGGCGTAGCCATTCAGGAATGTATCTGTGGAGAACAGGATGGTGGCGTTGGTATCGTAGACCAGTTCAGGCACAATCTTGTAATGCAAAGGTGAGGGATAAAGAAATGCCTTCATGCCCGTCGTTGCAGGCAACATGATGCCGCCCAGAAAACCGAAGGCGTGGAAAATGGGCAGTGCACAAAAGAACGTGTCACTTGGCATCAAGGCGATGCGGGCGAGAATTTGATGCTTGTTGGCGATAAGGTTGCGGTGGGAAAGCACAACGCCTTTCGGCACACCTTCGGAGCCTGATGTGAACAGAACTACTGCGGGCGTATTCGGATCGGTGGCAGCACCACAGGCTTTCAGTGAAGCCGGAATAAAGAAACGCTGAACCACCCCGCGCAGCTTGTCGATGGCATTGACCGTTTCGCGAAGGTCTTCAAGGTAGATGAACTTGCACGTTTTCTCCAGAAACGTCACATCGTCCTGCATCTCTCCTGCCTCGATGAATTTCCGTGAGGTAATGATAGTGCGTATTTCTGTTCCCGTGCAGGCTGCTGCCATGTTCATGGCACCAGTCGAAAAATTCAACATGGCGGGAACACGACCATAGGCATAAAGCCCGAAGACGGCGGCCACCGTGGCATTGGCGTTGGGCATGAGAATGCCCACATATTTTTGGCCCGGTGTCAGCGCCGCGAGCTTCCGTCCCAACACAAAGCTGCCGGTGATCAGGCGGTTGATGCTCATGGGCTTCCGCTGGATGTCTTCGAGAATGATCCGCTTGCCGCCATAGGCGGTTTTTGCGTCGAGCAGATTTTGCCAGATGGTTTGATCAATCTTCGATGACCGGAACACCATATCTGTCATCACAGTGTAGAGTTTCTCGGCCTGAAATTCGCGCAGTGCCGACCCTTTCAAATTTTCAGGCGACAGCGATGATACGGGCGGCAAGAATGTGACAGTAATCTTCGGGAACCACCGGCGGGGGTAAACACCTTTCAACCGTGAGAAAGGCGTGAACTGCGCGCCATCAATGCGCACGGGCAGTATTTTCGCCTTGGCCATGGCAGCGACGGCACCAGGCCCTTCATAGATTTTCATCAGGCTACCAGTCACGGTGATGCGTCCCTCTGGAAAGATCACCACGCGCTTGCCGTGCCGCAAAGCATCCACCAGCGTGCGCAGTGACATGGGGTTTCCGGGGTCCATCGGACAGAGTTCAAACAGCGCAAAAGCAGGCTTCACCCACCACTGCTTTGCCATTTGCGTGTTGATGGCAAAGCTCGCTTTTTCTGGCAGGAATGCAGAAAGCAAAGGACCATCAAGTAGCGACGTGTGGTTGGCCACGATAAGGGCCTTGCGTCCTGCGGCTTCCAGATGTTCCATCCCCTTGACTTCGACACGGTAAAACAAGCGGAAGAAAAAGCGGGCAGCAGCCGTCAACAAATCATGGGGAAGTAGACGGATGATGTAGAGTGCGGCCAGAAGATTGGCCAATCCAAGAATGAGAAACAGACCCCTCGCTGTGAAGCCCAAGGACAGCAATACGCCAGAGACCAGCGTCACAAATATCATGAAAATGGCATTCATGATGTTGTTGGCACCAATCGTCCGTGCACGGAGGTAATAGGGCGTGCGCATCTGCATGATGGCAAACAACGGCACCACATAGAGTCCCGCACAGAATGCGACGGCGCAAAGGTCAAACAAAACCCGGAGCCCACTGAAACTTGTGAATAACACTTTCAGTGATGTAATCTGACCATCAGGCGTGAGGCGTGATGCGCTGCCCGCCGCGAAATACAGGTCGATCATGAACACACTCATCAGCACCGCTGCAATCGGCACAAACTTCGCGGTCACAGTTCCATTCAGCAATTTGTTGCAGAACACTGAGCCCACACCGATGAAGACGGAGAAGAGCGCAAAGATGACTGTGGCAATGGCTTCCGTGCCTTTCAGACTGTCGAGCGTGAACAGGGGGATCTGCGTAACGAAAACCACACCGAGAAGCCAGAACCACGACACACCGAGAATAGACTGGAACACCTCAGGGCGGCTGCGCACCATGGAAATAACATTCCAGGTTTCGGAAAAGAAATTCCAGTTCAGTTTCAGGTCGGGTTGAGCCGAAGGCGCATCGGGAATCTGTCGGGCTGTCCAATATGAAAATAGCGCAATGACAATCATGACCGCTGCCACAATATCCTTTCCACCAGCGGAATTGATTGCGATTGTGCCAAAGATTGTGCCGAGCAGAACCGACACGAAGGTGCCCATTTCAATCAAGCCATTGCCGCCCAGCAATTCCTCTTTTTCGAGATGTTGCGGCAGGATGGAGTATTTGATCGGGCCAAAAAATGCGGCCTGCGTGCCGGCAATGAAAATACTCAATTGTTGCAGCGGCACATAACCGGAATAAAGTGCAAACACCGACAGGGCGACAATGAAGATTTCAATGAACTTGATGCGCCTTGCCATGAAGGCCTTGTCAAATTTGTCCGAGAGTTGACCTGCAAAAGCCGAAAACAGGAAAAACGGCAGAATGAACAGTGCCGCCGAAATGGTGTTCAGCACACCACCCTGGTCCTTGCCGAAGCTGGTGAGCAGCATGATCGACAACGCGAAACGATAGGCGTTGTCGTTGAAGGCGCTCATGAATTGTGTCACGAACAGCGGCAAGAACCGCTTGGTTTTCAGCAGGGCAAACTGGCTTTGTCCGGGGGCGTTCATAGGGGGCGTGGCCTCATGGTTGTTGCAGCAGCCTTCCCATTTGGGCGCAATAGGGTCAAGTCATAAGCGAAATGACAATGTGAAGGGTTTCCGTGTGGTTTTCACTGATATGGCGGGCGCCGTGGGCTTTAAGCTCTTTGCGGCGGGTTGCATCGGTCGAGAAGCCGATAAAGTGCACATTGTTTAGCAGTCCCGCTTCAACGTCGTTCAGATTGTCACCGATATAGATGATGTTCGACCGGGGCACCGCAACGCGCTCCAGCAGCTGGGCGAGGATCGCTGACTTGTGACCGCCACCATCCGCCCCTTGGGCAAGCTCCGAGACATGCGACCAGAGCCCCGTCTGTTGCAATCGCAACTCCGCTGCGCGAAGCAAATTGGCTGTGGCGATACCCAGTTGAGTTTTGCCTGAAAGTGCCGAGAGAAGTTGTTCTGCACCAGCAATGGAAATGCTTTTGACGCTCTTCTCGAGGGCCTGTGACAGCAGTGCGAGGTAATGTCCAATGACTTCGGCCTTCACGTTTTTGGGCAGCATGTTCCGTTCGAGAATTTCTGCGATGATGTCGTCATCGTTGCGGATGCGGTAACTGTTCCAGTCACGGCTCAGGTTTTCCGTAGGCACGAAATGCGAGAGTGCAGTGAAAAATAACTCCTCCTCATCACGTGTCAGTTCAAGCAGCACTCCGTCCACATCGAAGATGACAGCCCACTCAGCCACGAACCATCGCTTCCGACATTTCGATAATCGTGGGACCATCGGCTTTGAAGCTTGCGGCGATGGCCTTTGAAAGTGCGGTCAAGTTCTCAGGCTTTTCCGCACGCGCGCCATAGGCACGTGCCAGCGCCTGGAAATCCGGATTGCGCAGGGTTACGGCATTTGGCTGGATGCCCTTGTTCACCATGTCATCGCGGATTTGGCCAAGTGCTGAATTGTTCCAGAGCAAAATGGGAATGGGCAATTTGTGCTCAACTGCAGTGCCCAATTCATTAATGGTGTATTGAAAGCCATAGTCACCAGCCAGCGCCGCAACAGGGGTTTGGCCCATACCGAATTTCGCTCCAATG
>JANMEM010000413.1:0-8081 GCA_031376985.1 Hyphomicrobiales bacterium | reverse complement strand
TATGTCGGAGCGCTTCCAGTTTTCATGGCGAGACAAAAACAACAGCAACAGTCCCGGCACCAGCATGATCATGGCAACCCACAGGAATGGATCAAACCCTGCGCGGTTGGCAAGCAACCCCAGTGGCGCAAATGATCCAAGGCCAATGCCTGTGCCAATAAGCAGGAAGAGAGGCGACGAGAGGAGTTTATTCAACGCCCGACTTCCGCAATCAGATCTTCTGCAATCAGCGTCCGCCGTTCACATCGGTTAGCGGCATCGCCATGCAGCCAGACAGCAGCACACGCGGCATTAAAACCATCCATGCCTTGTGCGAGCAGACCTGTCACGATGCCTGCCAACACATCGCCACTGCCAGCGGTGGCGAGTTTGGATGGTGCGTTGGTGTTGACTGTGGCAAAGCCATTCGGGTTGGCGATGACTGTATCGGGGCCTTTGAAAATGATGCGGGCACCAGAGCGTTTTGCGGCCTCGACCGTGCGTTCAACCTTTGAGTCTGATTCATCGCACAAGTTATTGAAAAGTCTTGCGAATTCTCCCGCGTGGGGTGTCATAACCACCACACGATCAGGCAGGGCTTTGATGGCAGTGAACAGTTCTTTTGGGTTAGACGCAAAGACTGTCAGTGCGTCCGCATCGAGCACGGTGTTGATGCCGGCTTGCAGAATTCGCAAGACCGCCTTTCGAGTCATGTCGGTAATGCCAGCGGCAGGACCAATGCAAATACTTTTAATTCGCTTGTCCTGCAGCAAGACACGTAGCTCGTCGAGATTTTCGACTGGCTTCAGCATAATTGAGGTGACGTGTTGCGCGTGAACGTGAAGCGCGTCACGCTGTCCGATAATGGTGGTAAGTCCTGCACCGCTGCGGGCGGCAGCAAGTGCTGTCAGCCGCGATGCCCCGGTTGACAGTTCATCGCCACTCCAGATCACCGTATGGCCACGCTGGAATTTATGTTCAAAGGCTCTGGGGTCGGGCAGATCTGGTGCTGTGTTTTCATAAATGCGAATGGGCAACTGATCTGTCAGGTCATCCGGAATACCAATGTCAGCCACAACAATCTCACCACAGAGGCGCCGTCCTGGCTGCAAAACATGGGCGGGCTTCTTGCGATGGAATGTCACCGTAAGGTCAGCAATCGGGCAGGCGTTGCGCACCTGACCCGTCAAGCCATCGATACCTGACGGCACGTCAATGCTGACAATGGGTATTGCTGCACCGTGCATGCCGTCGGCAAGGTAGCCCGGAAAATCACGGTTCAGACCTGCGCCATAGATGGCATCAACAATCAGTTTATGGCCGGACTTGCCGCCAATGCGCTGCTCAAAATCTGCGAAACTGCCGATTTTGCCTTTCCACTTTGTAGCCATTTTGGCAGCGTCCCCTTTAAGTGCTTTCCGCTCGCCGACCAGATAAACCCGCACCGCCCATTTTTTCGCAACCAGCATTCGTGCCACCACAAAGCCATCACCGCCATTGTTGCCGGGACCGCAGATGACGGCGACAGCGCATTTTTTATAGCGCTTCATGATTTCATGTGTGACAGCGCGGCCCGCATTTTCCATCAACGTGAGCGACGATGTACCGCTTGCGATGGTGAGCGCATCGGCCTGATACATTTGCTGGGGTGTGAGAATTTCAGTACTGTTCATAAATCAAGTGTCGCATCTCTGGATATGGCCTTGCAATCACAAACCCAAACACCGTCATGTCGGTCTTCGCCGGAATGACAGGGGAAAAAGGCGTAACATGCATATCAAACCTTTCGGCGTTGAAATCTGGATGAATGAGTTTGAGTTGAAATGCGAACTCAATCTGGCTGAAACTTGCGTCGAGAGCATCACCATTGCGCAGTTGCTGGAGCTGACAGGACGGAATGACCGTTCGTTGTCTGAGCTTTTGCCGATGAAACTGACCTATGGGGCCATTGAAGGCTCGGACCGTTTGCGTGACGCCATCGCCGCACTTTATGAAAAGCAGCGGCGCCACAATATTGTCACCACCCATGGCACCATTGGAGCCAATTCGCTGGTGCATCAGGCGCTGGTATCGCGGGGAGACCGCGTTGTATCTGTCGTCCCTACTTACCAGCAGCATTATTCCATTCCGGAATCACTGGGTGCTGATGTGCAGCTGTTGCGTTTGCGCACAGAAAACCAGTTCCTGCCGGACCTTGATGAATTGCGAAGCCTCGCCATTCCCGGCACAAAATTGATTGCCATCAACAACCCCAACAACCCCACAGGCGCGTTGATGGACCGCGCAATGCTTGAGCATATTGTCGCCATCGCGCGTGATTGTGGGGCATGGCTTTTGTGCGATGAAGTTTATCGCGGCACTGACCAGCAAGGCTCCGGCATTACAGTGTCAATCGCCGATCTCTACGAAAGAGGCATAAGCACTGCCAGCACGTCAAAGGCGTTTTCGCTGGCGGGTTTGCGCATGGGCTGGATTGCTGCTTCGCGTGAAGTGATTGATGCCGTGATGATACACCGGGACTACAACACCATTTCCGTCGGGATGCTGGACGACTATTTCGCCACCATCGCAATTGAAAACGCAGAGATCTTATTGGGCCGAAGTCGCGACATCACCCGCACCAATCTGGCAATCCTGTCTCATTGGGTTGAAAGTGAACCACTCATCTCATGGATTAAACCAAAAGCGGGCACCACAGCTCTGCTGAAGTATGACCTTGACATGACCTCGCGGGACTTCTGCGTCGCGTTGCTTAATGAAACGGGCGTGATGTTTACGCCGGGGTCTGCGCTCGACATGGAGGGACATGTGCGCGTTGGATATGCCAATAACGCGGAGGTATTGAAAACCGGGCTTGCGCGCGTGTCTGGTTTTTTGGCTCGCTGCCAGCGCTGAATTCTCCCGCCTCTGCCAAGCTTTTGCAAAGGCGGGTTAGATGCTGTTAATCTGCAGTCATCAGCTGATATTTTGCAGGAATGAACGTGACGGTGCGAAGAAATATTCGCCGCCCTTCATCTGCACACAATCTGCAAAATGAGAGTCCACAACCGGGCAAGTGGGATCATTCCAGCGCAGCCTATTATGTTGGGGGTCAAGATTTCCTTGACCGATGATGGGGTCCGGGCCAACGCCTGCTTGTTGAAAGTTGCTGTTGTTCGCCCAACTATTTTGCGTGAATTCGAATTGTTCTGCGATGTCCACATTATAGGCCATGAACAAAAGCCCGACATCATTTTTGAGTGGGAGCGCGTCTGCCAGCGAACCATCGGGGTTGAGCTTTCGTTTGCCGTAAGTAATGCCACGCCTTGCCATGATGTGTGACCGTTCTGGAGCACTTGTTCCGCGCGGGTTGGCCTTTCGAATATGGGCGTGGAATGGACATTTCGTGCCCTGTGCATCGTTAATGTAGGAGAAATTGTTGTTCACAAACGATCCGGGCGGCTGCATGTTTTTTTCGACATCATTCAAAGTGATTGGGGTACCGTTTTCAAACCTGCCAACGATCATTGCACCTGCAACTTCGGTCTTCAAAACACCCGGAAACGGGTGCTTTGTTTTGTTGTTCAGCTCCTTTTGAAGTTCTTCTTCTGCGACTTTGAAACGCTTCACGTCTTGCGAAAGCTTGCGCATGACGAAGAAGCTGCCCATTGAATGGTCACCGGTTCCGCCGGGATCGCGAAACATGAGGCGGTTCAATTTGAAGGCCTGGTCCCAGTCCTTGCCGCCAAACTGATTGGGCTCGCGGGACAATTCAAAATCTATGTCACCCTTGATGAAAAGCGGTTGGCTTCTGCCATCCACATATCCGAAATGCTCTAGGCCCTGATTGCCATTCTTTACGTCATTTTTGATGGCTCTGCCAGTTTCGGTGTGCACAACCGTGGCGCAGCTGCTCATCAACGTGCGAACAAGCTTTTCCTTGTCCGCAGCCTGCTTTGAAGTCCATGAGTTTTTGGGCTTGTCAAGACTGCCACCAATCAGGATCATGGCATGAATATCGCCTTGGAATTTTTTTTCCCATTTCATCGCTGGTGGGTCGGCAATCTCGTTTCGACGAGCCTTGAGGCCTTGTCGATAGGGCAAATGATTGGGAGAACTGGCTTCATGGCCCAACGCTTGGTAGCCTTTGTGGGTCAGGAAAAATGCCAACACAGCATCGGTCAATGGCGGCGGCTTTATGGCTTTGGTAGCTTTGAAGAACGCCGCACTTTCCAACTGTTCCTGCGCCGACATGACAAGATTTCCAATGGCTTTTACAAAATTCTTTGCGTCCTGCTTTGCTTTTGCGCCTGGTTTGATTGTGATGAACAGCAACCTGACAAATTCCCGGCCGTGACCTTTGAGAATGTTGGCCTGCAAATCACCAAGCATGGCATGGTCGTGGGCAGACAAGTTGCTGAGATCGAGCGTGCGATTGAGGTCGAACATGAAGGTCTCCTGACAGTAGCCACCCCGTTCAATGTATGCTGACATGAGTTGGTGCCTTGCAATGTGATCGGCGTTACACTTCAGATGAAATTCTGCTGAGACCCAAGCACTCTTCCCTTGGCGCAATATTATTGCGTATAAGCATGGCCCATGGACAAGCACGGCAACCCGGATACCATTGACTGGAAAATTCTGCGCGAATTGCAGCGTGATGGCCGCGTGACCAATGTGGAACTGTCAAACCGCGTGGGACTTTCACCACCGCCCACTTTACGCCGCGTACAGGCGCTGGAAGACAGTGGCTATATTGCCAGTTACCGCGCCCAGCTTGACCGCGACAAACTCGATTATGGTGTGAAACTGTTTGCGGCTGTCGGACTCAAGAGTCAGGCGCAATCGGAAACCGCAGCCTTTGAGCGGCAAGCCAAAACCTGGCCCATCGTGCGGGAATGCTATGCTGTTTCCGGTGCGGCTGATTTCATGCTGGTGTGCGTGGCGCGGGATCTGGCGTCGATGCAAAGCTTCATTACCGGAGCGCTGAGCAAGGCTGCAAATGTGGAGAGTGTCAAAACCTCGCTCATCCTGCATACAGCCAAAAATGAACCGGAAGTGCCGCTGCCTTGACGACTCAAACTGCTAACAATTGGCTATCGCTGACCTCGGCTGCAACTGCCGCAGTTGTGGTTGGTTTTGCGTCAACTATTCTTGTTGTCATCGAAGGTGCCAAAGCTGTTGGCGCAACGCCGACCCAACAGGCCTCCACTGCCGCGATTCTATGTTTCACAATGGCGCTGACGTCGTTCATTCTGGCCTTCCGCTACAAGCAACCGATCATGGTGGCGTGGTCGACGCCGGGCTCCGCGCTGATGGCCACGGGAGCTACAGGCGTAGCGTTTCCAGATGCTGTCGGGGCCTTCATGGTCGCTGGTGCCTTGATGGTGTTGACGGCTTTGATCAAGCCATTGTCCGTCGCCATCAGCAGGTTGCCACCCGCTTTGGCCGCAGCAATGTTGGCTGGCGTGTTGTTGCGCTACGTGTTGGGTGTGCCAAGTGCAGCGCTTGACCTGCCCGTGTTTGTGGTGCCGCTGATCATTGCATTCTTTGCACTGCGCGTGTTGGTGCCGATGTTCACCGTGCCAGTCATCGTTGTGCTTGGGCTTGTGTTTGCGGGATTGAGCGGAAGTTTTTCCGGGCCCGTTCATATCGGGGTAACGCCACTTGAATTGGTTTGGCCGCACTGGAATTTGCAAGTTGTTATTGGCTTGGGACTGCCACTCTATCTCGTTACCATGGCGTCGCAGAACTTGCCGGGTTTTGCCGTGTTGAAAGCCAACGGCTATCAGCCGCCGATAACGGCGTGCCTGTTTGTGACCGGACTTGGCAGCGTTTTGACGGCGCCATTCGGAACCCATGCGGTCAACATGGCGGCTATCACGGCAGCACTTGTCGCCGGGCCTGATGCGCACCCGGACCCCAAACAACGGTGGAAAATGATTTATCCCTACACGCTGCTTTACGTGGTGTTTGGTCTGGCGGCGGGAACCTTCGTGTCGTTGCTGGGTGCCATGCCAAAATCGCTGGTGACTGCCATTGCGGGCCTCGCATTGTTTTCACCCTTGATGGCTGGTTTGACAGGCATGGTCAAAGATCCGAGAGACGTTGAAGCGGCCATGGTGACGTTTCTGGTCACAGCATCCGGTGTCACGATTTACGGTATCGGCGCGGCGTTCTGGGGCTTGCTTGCAGGTTTGCTGGTGTGGGCTGTGAAACATGCGCAGCAAAGATGATCCGGCGCTTTGCCCGTGACGTTCACAAAACATGATGCGCATCCTTTTATCAGCACTTTTAATTCTTGCGAGTTCCAGCATGGTTCAAGCCTCCAACCTCCACGATTTTACGCTCACTGGCATTGACGGCAAGCCCATGCCGCTGCAGCAGTTTGATGGCAAAGTTGTATTGCTCGTCAACACGGCTTCGGAATGTGGTTACACGGGTCAATATGAAGGGTTGGAAGCCTTGTGGCTTGCTTATAAGGACAAGGGGCTTGAGGTTGTAGGCGTTCCATCCAACGACTTTGGTGGGCAGGAGCCGGGAAAGGCCGAGGAAATAGCGAGTTTCTGCAAACTAAACTACGGTGTGACGTTTCCCCTGGCGGACAAGACTGTTGTTAAGGGTAAAGCTGCTGACCCGGTTTATGTCTGGGCGGGTGAGCAAGCAGGAGCGTTGGGTACTCCCAAGTGGAACTTCCACAAATATTTGTTCGGGCGCGATGGCCAATTCATCGACTGGTTTTCAACACCGACGGAACCCATGAGCGCCAAAATCACAACGGCAATTGAAAAAGCCCTTGCGGAATAGTCTGATGACCGCCAATTCAGCGGGACCATGAAATCATCTGAAACTGATATTCTCATTGTTCCCGGATACGAAGGCATAGGGGCCGTTCACTGGCAATCTCGTATGGTGGGTAAACTCTCTACGGCGCGCGTTGTGGATCAGCCGGATTGGCTCCACTCATCTCTCACTGTTGCGGTGGCTGAAATTGTAAAGGCTGTTGAAACGGCGACACGTCCCGTGGTGTTTGTTGCGCATTCACTCGGAAATCTGTTGGTGGCTCAAGCCATTCCCGCGTTGACGGCGGCGGGGCTTATTGACCGCGTGAAAGGGGCCTATCTCGTGGCAGTGCCTGCCGTCCGTGGGTTGTCTGAACTTGCGTCTGTTGATCCAGCCTTTGGCGACATTCCGCGTGATCCCTTGCCGTTTCCCTCAGTGCTGGTGGCCAGCAGCAATGACCCTTTTGCAAGTTTGGAAGAGGCCGCAGATATTTCTGCGGCGTGGGGCTCAAAATTGATTGAGGCAGGAGAGCAGGGCCATATCAATACAGCCTCCGGCCATGGTCCATGGCCAGAAGGGATGATGAGTTTTGCAGGTTTCCTGTCGCGGCTTCCTGGTTAGTTGAAGGCGACTTTTTCGATTTCGTAGGACTTGCCGCCGCCTGGTGTGTTCACTTCAACATTGTCACCCTGCTTCTTGCCAATAATGGCACGGGCCATGGGAGACGAGATCGACAAGCGACCCTTCTTCACATCGGCTTCCGAGTCGCCCACGATCTGATAGACCGACTTTGCGTCGGTATCGCCGTCGATGAGCGTCACCTTGGCACCGAACTTCACAGTGTCACCTGACAGTTTCGACACATCGATGACGTCGGCACGGGAAATCTTGTCTTCGAGTTCAGCCACACGGGTTTCGTTCCAGCCCTGGGCTTCCTTGGCCGCATGATATTCCGCGTTTTCCGACAAGTCACCATGGGCGCGGGCTTCCTCAATGGCGCGGATGATGCGCGGGCGCTCAACGGATTTGAGAGTCCTGACCTCATCAACCAAAGCATTATAGCCACTTGCGGTCATTGGTACTTTTTCCATGGTCGTCACGTCCAAAATGGCCGATTTCCCGGCCCGCAGAGGGCCAAGCGAAACCAACGCCTGTTCAAGAAAACACCCGGCTTCGGGGAGGTTGCTCCCAGCCGGGTATTGCTTAATGTGGCCCAGAATGGGTGATTTTGCAAGGGGTGGGTGAAGGCCGGGCTCTCACCCTAGGGTTTAAACACCAGCCGTGCCTGTTCGGCCAAAATATCTGTAACGCGTGCCGGTGCGTCTCGTCACCGCAACATG
>JANMEM010000388.1:0-1977 GCA_031376985.1 Hyphomicrobiales bacterium | reverse complement strand
AAATCGCGGATGGCTTCGCCGGCAAATTCGATGACGGAGCCTGTGCCGCCAGCCGTGCCAATTTCACCGATGATGGCGAGGATAATGTCTTTGGCGGTGGCGTGCTTGGCCAATGTGCCGTTGACTTCCACTTTCATGTTCTTGGCTTTTTTCTGGATCAGCGTCTGCGTGGCCAACACATGTTCGACTTCCGACGTGCCAATGCCATGGGCCAGAGCACCAAATGCGCCATGGGTTGATGTGTGGCTATCGCCGCAAACAATCGTGGTGCCGGGAAGCGTAAAACCCTGTTCTGGTCCGACGACATGGACAATGCCCTGACGCTTGTCGAGTTCATTGAAATATTCAATGCCGAATTCTTTTGCGTTGTTGGCAAGGGCCTCAACCTGAATGCGGCTCTCTTCTTCGACAATGCCTTTGGAGCGGTCGGTTGTGGGAACATTGTGGTCGACCACGGCAAGCGTCTTTTCCGGATGGCGCACGGTGCGGCCGGTCATGCGCAGGCCCTCAAAGGCTTGCGGCGATGTCACCTCATGGATCAGGTGGCGGTCAATATAAAGCAAGCAGGTGCCATCCTCGGCCTGATGGGCGACGTGGTCATCCCAGATCTTGTCATAGAGGGTGCGTGCTTTGGCCATGGCGAATATCCTGAAAGTGTCGTGTCTTTGGGCGCTATCTATGGTGTTTGGAGATTGAAGTCAAAATGCCAAAATGGTTTGGCTCAATCGCTTCGGGTGATTGTATCCATGACAAGTTTTGAATTGTCGCGCGGCGGTGGAGCCTGTAGCCACGCAACATGCGCCCTATCCACATTCTGCTTGGAATTCTCACCGCCGCCATCTGGGGTTTTAATTTTGTCGTGCTGAAAGTGGCGCTGGTGGATATTCCCCCACTGCTGTTGACGGCGCTCCGGTTTTTGTTTGCCTGTTTGCCAGTGCTGTTTCTGGCCAAGCCTCAGGGCATGCAGTTCAAACACATGATCGTTGTCGGCCTGACGGCGTTTCTCGGTCAGTATATTTTTCTGTTCGTGGCCATGAAATTGGGCATGCCTGCAGGACTGTCTTCGGTGACGTTGCAGTTACAGGTCTTTGTCACCATTCTGTTGTCGGTGATTTTGCTGAAAGAACGGCCAAAGACACAACAGATTCTGGGTGGTGCTGTGGCTTTGGCAGGACTTGCCACCATCGCCTCAACAGTAGGGCAAGGGTCAAGCATTCCCGCAATGGCCATGATATTCATCGTGCTGGCTGCGACCACCTGGGCGGTTGGAAACTTCACGGTGAAGCTGGCGGGACCAAGTGCAGGCTTTGGCACATTGTCTGGTGTGGCCTGGGCCAGTCTGGTTCCGATTGTTCCAGCCTTAGCACTGTCTGATATTTTCGAAGGTCCAGCGCAATGGCTGCACAGTTGGGAAACCGTGCGGCCCATCTCGCTATTAGCGCTTGCTTTCACAGTTGTGTTTTCAACCTGGTTGGGTTTTGCCATCTGGGGCAAATTGCTGTCGACCTACACGGCGAGTGTCGCAGCACCTTTTGCGCTTCTCGTGCCGGTGTTCGGCGGATTGTCAGCGTATCTAATTTTGGGTGAAACGTTGACACCTTTACGAATGGTGGGGTCGATGCTGATTTTTGTCGGGCTGGCGATTATTCTTTTGCCGTGGAGCCGCTTGGTCAAACTCAAAACGGCATGAAATAAAAAAGGGCCAGCCTTGCGGCCGCCAGCCCTTGAATTCCGTTATAAGGCTGAAATCAGACGCGGGCCTGATCCGTCTTGGCGCGTGGCGCCATGCCCGAAACGATTTCCTTCGCCTGTGTTACCCATTCTTCGCGCTTGGTCTTGCCCTTGAGGCCCAGCTTTTCGTCCAAAGCGAAAATCGCTTCGTCGTTCATTTCGGCGATCTGCATCAATGACGTGATGCCTTCCTTGTGGAGGGCGTCCTTGATCTTGGGGCCAACGCCCGCGATCAGTGACACGTCG
>JANMEM010000377.1:0-3503 GCA_031376985.1 Hyphomicrobiales bacterium | reverse complement strand
GCCCGGGCATGGTTCAGGGTTTCGGGGGAGATGATGGCTCCAGCAGCGTCTTCGGTTCCATCTATGCCATCAGTATCGCCAGCCAGCGCCCAAATTCCCGCACGGCCCTGCAATGCAATGGCGAGGGCCAGCAGGAACTCGGTGTTGCGGCCACCGCGACCTGCCTTGCCGTTTTGTATCGTCACGGTTGCCTCACCTCCAGAAAGCAACACACAAGGTGCCGTGACGGGAAGGCCATGAAGCTGTGCCGACAGGGCGATGCCAGCGATGACTTTGCCGACGTCACGGGCTTCGCCCTCCAAAGCGTCGCCAAGAATCAACGGCGTGAAGCCTCGCGCCCGAACATGTTTTGTCGCTGCATGAAGCGCCATCAAAGGTGAGGCAATCATGCGGATGTCTGTTGTTACGTGATGGGGAGAATACAGTCGCTGCAAGACCTGTTGCACTGCTTGAGGTATCGCTACATTGTAGCGTGCCAAGATCGCCAGCGCGTCGCTTGGTATTGAAGCATCGGGTACAGTCGGGCCAGACGCGATAATAGCCGGATCGTCTCCCGGTACATCGGAAATCAGCAATGTTACCACACGGGCAGGAGCGGCGGCCTTTGCCAATTTGCCGCCTTTGATGCGTGAAAGGTGTTTTCGAACAATGTTCATTTCGCCAATGGCTGCGCCGCTTTGCAGCAGGGAACGATTGACGCTCTGCTTGTCGGCGAGGGTCAGTCCTTCAGCAGGGGCGACAAGCAGCGCCGAACCACCGCCGGAAATGAGGGCAATCACAAGGTCGTCTTTTCCAAGACCTGAAACAGCTTGTAGAATTTCTGTTGCGGCAAGCTGACTGTTGTCATCCGGCACCGGATGCGCTGCTTCGATGATCTTGATTTTTGACGTCGGCACCGCGTGGCCGTAACGCGTGACGACCACTCCTGTCATTGGTACATCCGGCCAAGCCTGTTCCAACGCGGCAGCCATGGCGGCAGACGCTTTGCCAGCACCCACGACAACGCAGCGGCCTTTTGGTTTTTCCGGCAAGTGCGACGCCAGCACTTTGAACGGGTTCGCACTGGCGATGGCTACATCAAACAGCTCACGCAAAAACAATCGGGCTTGGGTTTCGTCCATCAAAAGGAAGGTTTGCGCTTGTTGCGGAAAGCGTCAAGGCCTTTGGCGAGATCGCTGCTGCCCGCTGCGATGAAACCACCCAAGGCTTCGATCGCCGCTTCGGTCTCTTCGCCTTCTGCCATATTGATCATCAGTTTCGTCAAACGCGTGGCCGATGGACTGCGTGCGGCGATAAGTTGAGCCATTTCAAGCGCCGATACATGGCTTTCACCTTTCGGCACAACCTTGTCCACAATCCCGTGACTTAGGGCGGTTGTTGCATCGTAAACTTCCCCAGCCAATGCCATGCGCCGCACCATCTGCGCTCCAAAACGCCGCACGGCCCTTTGTGTGCCGGACCAGCCGGGAATGATGCCGATGCCCGTTTCAGGAAAGCCGACTTTGAGATGGTTTTCTGCAATGCGGATGTCGGCTGTCACTGCGAGTTCCAAACCACCGCCGAGGCAATGGCCATTGATGGCGGCTATGACGGGGTGGCGCAGTCTGGCCAATGCATCAAAGGCACGATGACCCTGACGCACCCATTTCATGGCGAAATCTTCCGCATCCCAACTCGACCAGGATTCGATATCACCACCTGCACAGAAGGACTTTTCACCTGTGCCTGTAAGGATGACTGCGCGAATATCTTTCAGGTTGTCAGCGAGAACGGCGGCGCGTTCCAGTGCCAGCACCATGTGGAAGTCCAATGCATTCAGTTTTTCCGGCCGGTCAATGCGGATGGTTGCCACATGGCCATCCACGGTCAGACTGATGCGTTTGTCTCCGGTATCAAGCATGAAGTTTCAGTCCCATCTTGCCGGGCAAGAACAATGCACGGTCCATGGTCTTGAGCTGTGGTGAAACGATCAGCGGGAATTCAGACTGGTCGAGAATATTGGACTGCAATTCAACGCCGGGTGCAATTTCCGTAACAACAATGCCTTCAGGGGTCAGCTTCATGACGCAACGTTCAGTAACATAGGTCACGTCCTGACCTTGCGCCACCCCACGGCGGCCGGAGAAAGAAACTTGCTCAACCTCTTTCACCAGCTTCTTGACCTTGCCTTCTTTTTCAATGCGCAGCTTGCCATCGACGATTTCCATTTTGGCTCCGGCATTGAAAAAGCCCGAGTATATGATGCGCCTGGCCCGCGTTGTAATATCAACAAAGCCTCCTGCCCCCGCCGTGACATGGGGCCTAGCGCCCAGTTTCGACACGTTGATGGAACCGTGGCTGTCAATTTGCAAAAATGATAGCAGAGAACAATCAAAACCTGCTGCCTGAAAATATGTGAACTGATAGGCCGACGGCACGAAGGCCTCGGCATTTGAGGAACAACCGAATTGAAAATCCAGCAAAGGCACACCACCGACGGGGCCTTGTTCAAGCACCCACGTGCATTGGCCATGCAAGCCTTCCTCGATGAAAATACGTGGCACATTGGCTGATACGCCGAAACCCAGATTGACCGCCCAACCCTGCTGCAATTCTTGCGACACACGCCTTGCAATCACTTTTCCGGTGCCAAATTCCATCAGGGCAAAACTGTCGAGGGGTCGGCGTTCTTCACCGGATATGGCGGCGTCATAGGGTGTCTGCGTGGTTTGCCACTGGTCAGGCACTTCAACGATGTAGTCAACGAGGATACCTGGAACGCGCACGTCGTGCGGTTTGATTGTGTCATTTTCAACAATCTCGCGCACTTGGGCAATGACAATGCCACCCGTGTTATGGGCGGCCAGTGCAAGCTCCACGGCACCGAGATATGCGCCTTCCTGCCCGAATGTCATATTGCCACGTGGGTCGCAGGTTGATCCCCGAATGATGGATACCTTTGGCGTGATCACAGGAAAATACAGCCACTCCTCACCTTCAAATTCAATCTTGCGAACGATTTTTCCGGCTGCCGCTTTTTCATTCATGGCGCAGCCTTCGTTGTCAGGATCTACGAAGGTTTCAAGGCCCACTTTGGTGATGACGCCGGGGCGTTTGGCTGCGGCTTCGCGCATCATGTCAAACAAAATGCCGGATGGAACATTGTAACAGGGGATTTGATTTCCAGTGATCATTTGCCAAATCATCGGAGGCTCTGAAGTGGACGGACCCGACGGGTAAGAGCCCGCGATGACCCGTGCAATTTGTCCGGGCTTTGCAATATGGCCGATGCCTTTGATGCCGAACATGTCGCCAGAAGCTATCGGGTGAAGCATGGTGAGGTTCTTGGGGGATTGTTCGCGGTCAAAGCGTTCGCCGATTGCCGCCAGTATTGCGTCTGGGCAATTCAGACCAGAGGATGAATTGACGGCCACGACGGCAGTGTCTGCGATGTGGCGCACGGCTTCATCAGCGGAAACAATCCTCGGCATTCTTCACCTGTTGCCGCGGATCATGTCGGCGGC
>JANMEM010000358.1:0-2074 GCA_031376985.1 Hyphomicrobiales bacterium | reverse complement strand
AGAAGCGTAGCCCTCAAACAAGCTTGCCCAATCCGGTGCAGTACCTTGCACCATCGCCCGCCAACGCTGTTTTTGCGTCTCGTTGGAGATTACTTCATACATGTGGTGGCAAGGGCCGAAGCCGAGAATGTTCAGCGCTTCACGCATGGAATCCGTTCCGGTTCGGCCGAATCCTGCGCCGATGACTTTTAATGGCATGATGCTATTTCTTCGCGATCACGATATAGCCGCGGGTTAGGTTGTCATTGTCTTTGTCGGTCGTGTTCATGGCGTTGAACAGGTCGGCCGTTCTCACCCACACTGGTGGATATTTGTAGCGAGCCACGTCGAGAATGAGGAAGCGGTCGGTCTCCTTGTCGAAAGCAGCGAGCGGAGAAATATGCCCTCCCTTTTCCTGGCCAATGGCTTTGCGCAGATAGTTGACGATGACGAAGTGGCCCGGGGTTGCCAGCGCCGCTCTTGCCTCGGCGCGGAACGTGTCGACCGAGCTATCAGCAGCATGGCTAAGTTTTACGGTTACAGGAAAAGTCCCGATCATTCCCGCAAGCTGATCAACGGTAATGCCTTGCTTCTTGATCAACTCAAGTGGAATGATTTTTTCGGTTTCAGAAGTCAGCACGTTGTCTTGCGTGAAAGTGCGGTACGGGTCATAGGCGGGAACGGCAGGGGCGGGCAGTTCCATGGCGTTCAAGATCATTACCGTGCTGGCCACACCGCAAAAGGCTTGATTTTGCTGGGTGACGAAACTGTTGACCAAGGGGAAATAGGCCTCCCGCGCATCTGCATCGACAAGAAGGGCCTCACCAATGTCAGAAGACGCAGCCACCAAAGTTTCCGGCAAGGGCAAGGTTTGGGCAATGCCGGTGCTCGAGGTGAACAAGGCAATGACGGCGAGTGCTGATGCGACGCGAGAGAATGATGTCATGGTGGATGGTTCCTCTTTGTGGATAAAAGTCTCTGAAGTTACCTGGTCACACTGGTATTGACGTCACGGTGTTGTTCAAGCTGCATATACGGATCAACCATCCGGCTTGAGGCCCCCGCTCGAACAAGATCAGTGACGTGCCATTGGCGGTGGCAGCACCTTCCGAGAATTGTGCCAGCGCCCATGCAAGTTCGTCACCCCCACCAAATTCAAGAATCTCGAATTTCTTCGCAGAAGGCTCCGCAGTCCACATGCGGTGCAGGGTTTCGATCGCGGCTCGTCCGTGGGTTGGCGGCGCGTAGGGGGAGTAGAGTGAGGCACTTTCAGTGAACATTGCAGCACAGGCAGCGGCATCCTGAGCACCATAGACGCGCGCCATATTGTCCAGCACGAACTGAAGTTCATGACGAAGGCCAAGTATTAGCTTGGACGGTGGGGTGGTGGTCATCTGTCGTCCTTCGTCTTTTGGAAGTGGACGCGGCGGATAGCACTTCCGCCGCGCTGCACGTTTCAAGCGTGAGGAGCTTTGTAAGCACCGGTTATTTTACCGGCCAAAGCCATGGCGGACATGGCTTCTTGGGCGGTGAAAAGCTTCGTGGTTTCAGCAGCGGAAATTGTGCCCGATGCGCCAACGGCTCCGGCGGTTGCGAGGGCCGCAATGTCATTGGGTGCTTCAATCAGGCAGACCACGTCAAATTTGCCAAAGGCGAAGAACAGGTGGTGCAGTTTTCCGCCTGCTGCTTCAATCAGTTTTCGGGCGGCAGCTTCACGGTCCGTCGGGTTGGCAATCATCGCCTTCATGGCGGATGAACTGTAGGCAATTTGATAGAGATAGTAGGACATGATGTGTTCCTCCCACTCCAATCGGGACCGGCCCCCAGCTGCCTCCCAACGCTTGTCTTCGGCCAAAACTGGACCTGAAACTGCGTAAACCCGCAGCCCGGTGTCGAGGCAGTAGTTCAAGCTATCATTGTTTCAGGTGCTGGAAAAGGTGTAAAAGTGCTGGCTTCTGTTGCCAGGTGCCAGCGAACCCCGCCTTACGTCGCTAAACGCAAGGGCTTAATTCCCAGTATTTCGCACTGCGTTACGCAGCGAGAGCAACCGGAGCATAGTTGTCATTTGCAACTATAAAATAGCCCGATAACGTCG
>JANMEM010000337.1:0-2631 GCA_031376985.1 Hyphomicrobiales bacterium | reverse complement strand
TGGCACTGCACCAGCGGTCACGCCTGCACAGGCTTGATCCTTGGTAATATGGCCAGCGTCGATGGCGACGTTGATGTTTGCCTTGGTGATAGCTGTTGGTGCGAGCAGGATCGAGTTCATTTCGACCTTGTTCTTGCCGCCATTGAACTTTGCAACTCCGGCGATCTTGTCCATGGCAGTGCCATCAGCAAGAGCGTTCGCAGCTTCAGCAGCAACTTTGCCGAGGTCCGAAGCGTTCTTCCAAACGGAAACTGTCTGGGTGCCAAGAGCAACACGGTTGATTGCAGCCAAGTCACCATCCTGGCCACCAACTGGAATCCCAGCCATGCCCTGTGCGGTCAAAGCAGCAACAACGCCAGAGGCCATGCCGTCATTTTCAGACAGAACAGCGTCAACCTTGTTACCTGTGGATGTCAGGCATTGCTCCATGTTCTTCTGGGCATTGTCTGGCTTCCAGCCGTCTGTGAATGTTTCGCAGACGTTCTTGATCTTGCCGCTGTCGAGGTCAGCCTTCAAAACTTCCATCATGCCTTGGAAAAGGAATGTTGCGTTTGGATCGCCCTTGTCGCCCTTGATAAAGGCATAGTTGCCTTCTGGTTTGGCGGCAGAAACTTCCTTGGCAATGATGCGGCCCACACCAACGTTGTCGAATGTGATGTAGAGTGCATTTGGATCTTCGAACTGCACGTCATAAGCAATCGACTTGATGCCAGCATCGCTGAGCGCCTTGATCGAGGGGAGAATTGCATCTGAGTCAAAAGCAACAACCAGAACAACGTCAGGCTTTTGGCTGATCAGGCCTTCAATGTCGGCAGCCTGCTTCTGGGCAGAACCTTGAGCATCCGTGGAGATGTACTTGTTGCCAGCAGCTTCGACAGCAGCCTTGATGGCAGCTTCATCGGTCTTCCAACGCTCTTCCTGGAAGGTCTTCCAGGACACGGCAATGGTTTTGCCAGCAGCTTGGGCTGCAAGGCTCGATACGCTGAGCAACATTGCGCCCGCGATCACTGCATAAAATGCACGCTTCATATTTTAGATCCTCCTGTCGCTTCCTCGTTTCACCGGGACGCCCTGAAACTCAATCCTTGGGAGGTTTGAATAAGGAAACGCGTGAAGCAGACGTTGATTTTTGAAAGATATTTTTTGACGTCCGAAATAAAGGTTGCCTCACCCGGGCCTTGGAGTCAATATGGCCGGAATAAAAATAAAAAGGGGCATCACAACGGGGGTGCCTGTTTGGGGAATATGCAGGAAAAAGCCGACAGCGAATTGGTGCGGCGGCAGAACCGCCGTGTGGTGTTGAACGCCCTGCGTGAACACGGCCCTTTGGCAAGAATTGAACTCGGCAGAGCCACCGGATTGTCGCCAGCCTCGATTACCTCAATTGCCTCGCAACTGATTGCCGAGCATATTCTCCAGGAATTGCAAACACCATTTCCCTTGGCACCTGCAACCAGACGCGGACGGCCCATTGTGAGGCTTGGCATTACTTCTGCTGCTGCACATGTGCTGGCTGTCAATATTTCGATTGATGCTGTGCGCTTCGCGATTTCCGATTTCAATGGCGAAATCCTGCATAGGACGGAGCTGCATATTCCAACCTATCCTGCGACAGCGCAAAAATTTGGTGAAGATGTTGCGGACGCAATTGCAGCATTTCTCAAGGCAAGTGGCTTTTCATCGAAAACCCTTTCCCGCATTGGCATCGCTGTACAGGGTTTGGCCGATGACATGAAAGGCACTCTGGTTTGGTCGCCGGCGTTTTCAGCCAAGGACATTCCGCTGACAGAACCCATTGAGCAACGCTTTGGCATTCCCTGCCTTTTGGCAAATGATGCAAATATGATCGCAGAGGGGCTGCTGTCAGAAAATCCGGCCCGCAGCCGTGGCACCACCGCCACCATTTTCACAGGTTATGGCGTGGGCATGGGGCTGATCATTGACGGCAAAGTGTACCACGGGGCCACCGGTGGCGCGTCTGAGTTTGGCCATATGAACCATATTCCACACGGTGCGCCTTGTCGCTGTGGCCGGCGCGGTTGCATCGAAGCCTATGCCGCAGACTATGGCATCTGGCGCGAGGCCAATGGTGCGCGGGATGATGATGCGCCCCATGAAGCGATAGATCCGAAATTGATGCAGGCCCTGCTTGACCGGGCCATGGCTGGTGAAGTGCGGGCCGTGCAGGCCTTTGAAAAAGCCGGTGAGGCTTTGGGCATTGGCATTGCGCGTCTGATTGCCATTTTGAATCCGGATCGTATCGTGATTGCTGGCCCCGGTCTCAACGCCTCGCAGATCATTGAGCCGTCGCTGCACCGGGGCATCGTAGCTGGCGTCATTGAAGAATTGCGGCGCGACGTATCAATTGAGTTTGTGCCTTTTGAAACCGACATGATTTTGCGTGGCACCATTGCCGCCCTGTTGCGGGCCGTAGATGGGGATATCACTGCGCAAGGCCTTGCGGGGCGTGGAGAGACTGTGCTTGACTTGTCGGGACATGACAGACCAGCCAACGCCCCTGCTTGAAGCCCGCAATATCGTCAAGGTGTTTGGCACACTGCGCGCCAACGATAATGTGAACCTGAAAATCATGCCGGGCGAAATCCATGCTTTTCTCGGCGAAAATGGCGC
>JANMEM010000336.1:0-7470 GCA_031376985.1 Hyphomicrobiales bacterium | reverse complement strand
GCGATTTACCAATCCTTGCGCATGGATTTTGATGTGACGAAGGCGCTGACCTTGTCGTTAGTGCAAATCCTTTTGAGCGTCTCAATGGTCGTGGCCGGAGCACGAATGTTGATTGAACCAGCAACACAGGCGACCCTGAGATTGGACATTAGCCGCTTCGATGGTCGAAACATGTTTGCGCAAACCATCGATACGATTGCAATTGCAGCAGCATTGCTTTTGGTTCTCCCAGTGCTCGCCGCTATTCTCTCGCAAGGCGTATTGCACATCAATTTCGATGCTGCTCTGTTGCGGGCTTTTGTGACGAGCGTTTCACTCGCAACTCTATCAAGTCTCATCGCCATGCCTCTCGCCTGGGGCATGGGAAAGGTACAGCACACATTTCAAAAATACCGCTTGGCGATCACGGCACTGGGGCTTGCAGGATTCATCGTTCCACCTGCAGTGATCGCCACAGGCTGGTTTCTGGCCTTCCGCAACATCAACAGTTTCCCAGTCGCCATTATTTTGATTGCCAGCCTGAATGCCCTGATGGCCCTGCCGTTTCTGCTCACGGTATTGACGCCAGCCCAAGAGCGCAACGCAACTCAGCATGACAAGCTCTGCCAGCAACTCAATATCTCGGGATGGTACCGCTTGCGATTAATTGACGTGCCTGCACTGCGTGGACCGATTTCACAAGCGGCACTCATGGCATTCGTCTTGTCGATGGGAGACCTCACAGCTGTAACGTTACTGGGCTCGCAAGGCTTGCTCACTCTCCCCAGTCTGGTGCAACAACAAATGGGACATTATCAATCGACCGCCGCCGGTGGCACCGCTTTGATATTGGCTCTAATGTGTCTGAGTTTGAGCATCGTCGCACAAAAGGCTTCCCGATGGACATGATCAGAATTTCAAATGGCATCTACGATTGGCAAGGTTTTCACCTCGCCATGGATTTTGCCGCTGCAGAAAATTCGATCACCGCAATCCTTGGTCCCAGCGGTGCAGGCAAGTCTACGCTGCTCAACATCATTGCCGGGTTTGAACATCTCACAAGTGGCAGCATCGCTTTGCAAGGTGCAGATCATACCGCAACGGCACCTGCTGCCCGGCCCATAAGTTTCGTGTTTCAGGACAACAACACCTTCGCCCATATGTCGGCACGGGACAATGTGGCCCTGGGTGTTTCGCCATCGCTTAAGCTGAACACATCGCAATGGACTTCGGTTGATGAGGCATTGGCGAAGGTCGGCATCTCCCATTTGGCGACACGAAAGCCCGGCGAAATGTCCGGTGGTGAACGCCAACGCATAGCCTTGGCCCGTGTGCTTGTGCGCCAACGTCCTATCTTGTTGCTGGACGAGGCTTTCGCAGCACTTGGGCCATCATTGCGTATCGAAATGCTGGAACTCGTCAAAACCCTGCAATCAGAACAGCAGTTGACGGTACTTATGGTGACGCACCAACCCGAAGACGCCAAAGCCATTGCCGACAGTATCATGTTTGTCAGTGACGGGGTTGTGCAGCCTCCAATGCCGGTTCAACGTTTTTTCAAATCGGTGGATGCGGCAATCCAAAATTACCTGCTCTGATTACCAACCCGAACCGCCACCGCCACCGCCGCCGCCACCGGAGAAGCCACCGCCACTTGACCCCGAAGATGATCCTGGCGCTACACCCGATGATGAAATCGACGACGTCAGTGAGCTTCCCAAATCCTGTCCGAAGCTGCGCGAGTTGAACCCGCCGGAACCATAATACCAGCCACCAACAGCGCCAGCCGTGGCCCCCGCAGCTGCTGCTGCCGCAAGTATGGATGAGAACTTGTTATTCCACTCATTCTCGCAATCCAGCGCCATGGCATAGGGTAGATAACGTTCAAACAACGCCGGTGTCTTTTCTGGCGGGTTCAGCGTGTTCAGCCGCTTCTCTTCCGCCGTGGTCATATACATGCGGAAGCCTTCGATCTGGTCCAGTGTCCCGCGACCCTTTTGCGTTGGGGCTTTCAACAGCCAATAGAACACCAGATTGAAGGCTGCCAATAGAACAGCAGCTATGACAAAGTATTTGATCACAGGTGATATTGCGCCAGCCGTCATGGTCGTAGCGGGTATCAATACGCCGGCCCCCACAAACGGCACGAGGAAGATGAGGCCCATCAGCGAGCGCACTTTTGACCATACCCCGCCGCTGCCAAACACACTTTTCACCACGGAATATCCCACGCCCAAAATCACCACCCACCACACCGAGGTGAAAAGACCGGCGACCATGGCAATGGCACTGTCTTCACCAGGGATCAGAAAGCCAGAAAGCAACAGCCCGCCAGCACTCAACACAGCACCCAAGGCAAACCATTTGAAATTTTTGAGATACATCACGCCATCATACTCTTCGTCGAGTGCGGCTTCGAGGGCACTACGCATATTTATGACAGACGCATGGTTCGCCTGCTTGAGCGTCAAGGCACTCGCCGGTGTGGCATTGTAAAGCGCAGCCTCAGCCCGTGTCAGCGCTGGCCCAGCATTGGCTTTTTTCGACAACGTGTAGTTATCGTCATCATTGCTGATGGCCATGCGGCCCTTGACTGCCAGTCCCACCACCGCCGCTGCAAATGCCTTGTCGTCATACCCATCTTTGTAGACATAGCGGACGCCAGCTGCACCCATGCCGTCAGGTGGGTGGAACAATGGCACGATTGGTCCTTTTTGCGGATCGCGACCAACACGGGACCACGCAAACAAATAATAGAACGGAACCAGCAGCAGCGTCAGTGCCAAGGTAAAATAACCGAGGTTGTCGATAATCCAGTCCCGCTGCTTGTCGGCGTCCGTAGGAGCAGTCACAACGCCTTTTGGCCAGGAAACTGCAACCGTAAAACCCTCATTCGCCTCAAGCCTGCGTGTAGTTGACGCTTCAAACCTGTTGCCGCTCGTAGTATTGACTTGTGCATCATGTCCGTTTGCACCTTGAAAGCCAGTGTACACGGATGACTGCATTACGTTCGCACCATCTGGCAATCGGATAACTGTAGAAGCGCGCTCAATCGGAAACGTCCAGCCATTGCCCGTCACATTCCAGTAGAGTTCGTCAAAATCCGGAAAAAATCCAATCTGCCGCGTTGTGTGGTAAGTGATCTTGTAGGTGTGATCGCCATTTTCCAGAAACACATCGGCATTGCCGATCTTGATGCGTTTGCCGTTGCTGATGCTTTCCAAACTGAAGTTTTCTTTAAGGCCATCCCGCTCCACCGAAACCACATCAAACCCAACGCGCACCCGCACCTTGTTCTTGTCGATGTAGGTCGTCGGAAAATCACGCAAAATCCCGCGCCGGATTTGATTGCCTTCGGCATTGACTGTAATTGTCTCCCGCACATCCAGTGATCCATCCACATTCACCGTCACATCACTGACGAAGTTGCGGATAACTTCCTCCGCCACCGCAGGCAATGCGGCGGAGAGAAGAATGAACAAAGCGACGAAAAAGCGGCGCATGATTATCAGCGTGTCTTGAAATCAACCTTCGGCACTTCGCGCTGCGCCGCATCGCCGATTTCAAAGAATTCTGCTTTCAGGAACTTGAAAAAGTTCGCCACCACGTTGGACGGAAAACTTTCAATCATGGTGTTCAGGTTGCGCACAGCACCATTGTAGTAACGCCGTGACAATTGGATTTCATCTTCAATGCCCGAAAGCTTGTCCTGCAAATCGCGAAAATTCGCATCGGCTTTGAGTTCAGGATAGGCTTCGGCAACAGCAAAAAGTTTGCCAAGTGCACCCGACATGGCTTGACCCACAGCAGATTGTTCATTCACACTGCCACCTGAAATCGATTTTGCCCGAAGCGCTGCAATCTCGCGAAACAATCCATCTTCGTGGCTGGCATAGCCTTTAACGGTTTCAATGAGATTCGGAATCAGGTCGGCACGGCGCTTCAACTGCACATCAATGCCGCTCCAACCCTCAGCCACAAGATTTTTGTTGGTGACCAATGAATTGTAAACATAGACCAAATAGCCCGCCACGGCGACGATCAACCCAATCAAACCATATCCCAACGTCATATCGGCCTCCTCGCCTTGATGCCCACAGTATTCCAGTTGCGGAACTGAACTGCAAGCACGGCATGAATTGACCTTTCAACCCGCAACCGATTAAACTGTGAGAAAGGAAATCTGACATGAGCGCGTATAAAGGTCCTGATGGCCAAGAAGACATGCCCTATCTTCTGTCCGCTGGTCCTGTCACCACATCACGCGGCGTCAAGATTGCAATGCTGGCAGACTATGACCCTTGGGATTCCGAATTTCACCAAGTCACCAACTTCATTCGCAAAGAGCTGAAACGCATTGCATGCGCCGATGACACCTACGACTGTGTGCTGATGCAAGGCTCAGGCACGTCCATCATGGAAGCCGCAATCGGAACATTCTGCCCTGCCCGCCGCAAGAAAACCCTCGTCATTTGCAATGGTGCGAGTGGTGAACGCGCGGCGCAGATCATGGAGCGCATTAACCGGCCTTTTGTGCGACTGGCCTACAAGGAAACAACTGTTCCCCGCGCCTCCGATGTCGCAAAGACGTTGGACGAGGACCGCAACATTACACATGTCTGGCTGGCGCATGTTGAAACATCAACCGGCATGCTGAATCCGCTGAATGATATTGCGCACGTGGTGAAGGTGCGTGGTCGTGTGATGATGGTTGATGCGGTGTCCAGTTTCGGCGGGTTGCCCCTGAATGTTGTCGAAGACTCTATTGGTGTTCTGGTGTCGTCTTCCGCAGCTTGTCTGGAAAGTGTACCGGGCCTTGCTTTTGTTGTGGCAAAACGCGAGCATTTGCAAGCTGCCGCAGGTCAAAGCCACTCGTTGGTTCTGGATCTTCATGCGCAATGGCACGCCATGGAAGCGACTGGCCACTTCCGCTTCACGCCGCCAACACATGTATTCGTCGCACTACGAGAGGCTTTACGTGAATTGGACGAGGAAGGAAGTGTTGTCGGGCGCAATATGCGTTACCAACGCACCAGCGATGCCTTGCGTGAACGCCTGCGAGCGCTCGGGTTTTCACTTCTTTTGGCTGACGTTGAAGCCTCACCGATTACCCAGACTGTGCTGACACCCCGTGTGGTGACATTTGATTTCAAACGTTTCCATGGCGCACTACGAGAGAAGGGATTTGCCATCTCTGCCGGAACTTTGGCGCAGCGACAATCATTCCGTATTGGTTGCATTGGCAAAATGGACGAAAAAATCATACAGCAACTTGTCACGGAAATTGAAGCCGTCATGAATGATATGGATGTGCGAAACTTCGCACCGGGGGATGCATGAACAAGACATTGGCAGAAATTGAGGCGCACAGCTTTGCAGCCCTCACCGCGAAAGGCCAAGGCGACATTGCAGCTGTGGCAGCGGCCCATACGGCGTGGCTGCATGGTGCCGGATACAACGGAATCAAATATATTGCAGAAGCTTTGCAGGACGCTGAAACCAAAACCTTGCTTGAAAAAGATTTGATGGGCCTTGATCTGAAAGGTATCTCTTGCGTTTATATTTCGGGCGAAGTTGAAAAACTGTTTGCGGAACACGGGCGCATGTTCTTGCGCAATGTGCGTCACGGTCTGTTTCTGTTGCCCGGCAGCGTCACTGGCAACTACGGCATTGGTTGCCCGGTTGACCCCGGTTTTGCACTGGGTGGAGAACGCAGCAAAAACCCCTACGCGGAAAAACTGGAAATGGCTGCAAGGGATGGCGTCGATGTTGATGAAGCTCTCTGGCAATCCCTCACAGGATAACAATAATGTCCGGAACTCTCAAAGGTCTTCGTGTTCTCGATCTCACCCGCGTGCTTGCAGGGCCTTGGGCCACGCAAATGTTGGCGGATTTCGGCGCAGACGTCATCAAAATCGAAAAGCCCGGCGAAGGTGATGATACCCGTGGCTGGGGGCCACCTTTTCTGACCAATCCGGATGGCTCTCGCGGCGATGCTGCTTACTTTCAATCGGCAAATCGTGGCAAACAATCGGTCTGTATCGACATGGCCAACCCTGAAGGGCAGGAGCTGCTGCGCAAACTTGCAGCGCAATCTGATGTGGTGATCGAGAACTTCAAAGTTGGAGGCCTCGCAAAATACGGCCTCGACTACGACAGTTTGAAAACCATCAATCCGCGCCTGATCTATTGTTCCATCACAGGCTTTGGCCAAACCGGCCCCTTTGCACAGCGTGCAGGTTACGACTTCATGATCCAAGGCATGGCAGGTGTCATGTCAATCACGGGCAGCCCCGACGGAGAGCCCATGAAAATGGGCGTTGCATTCTCTGATGTGTTTGCGGGCCTTCATGCGGTTATTGGCATCACGTCGGCACTTTATCATTGTGAACGCACTGGCCAAGGTCAACACATCGATATTTCACTGCTTGACAGCCAGGTTGCTGTTCTTGCGAACCAAGCTCTCAACTATCTCGTGGGCGGAAAGGTGCCTCAGCGACTGGGCAACGCCCATCCGAACATTGTACCCTACCAGACATTCGAAACCAAAGACGGCCATATCATCATGTCCATTGGCACAGATCGTCAGTATGCGGAATATTGCCGGATAATTGGTGCTGCGGAATTGGCAACTGAACCCTATGCCACAAACCGAGGACGCGTCGAAAATCGTGACCTGTTGATCCCGCTTTTACAGCCATACATGAAAACCAGAACCACCGCTGAATGGGTGGAAGCCTTCGAATCCGCAGCCGTTCCTTGCGGTCCTATCAACACCATTGATCAGGTCTTCGAAAACCCGCAAGTCTTGGCGCGGGGCATGCAAATGTCGTTGGAACGGCAAGACGGATTGACCATCCCAAGCGTTGCAAACCCGATCGTCTTTTCCGAAAGCCCGAATGAATACAACAAGCCCTCTCCAACTTTGGGCCATGATACTGACAGCGTACTCCGCCACATACTCGGATTGGATCAGGCTGAGATTTTGCGACTAAAACAGCGCCGAATCGTTGCGTGAGTGAAGGCAACAAAAAGGGAAGAAAGCTTGCGCATTCCTCCCCAATTTGAGACAAATTCTATACCTGTTACAGGCGACCGCTCGGCGTCATTTTGTCAACGACATCAGGCAACACCGTCGACAGGCGCTTCAGCAATTCCTCACGGTTCAAACCCGTCTGCTTGGCCAAAGCATCAATCACGTCTCCACCAACACTGGCTTCAACTTCTGGCGCTGTCACAGGTTCGTTCGCACCCGTACCAACCCAGCTGTCGGCCTTCTGGCCAAAGCCACTTTTGCGGAAACTGTCGATCAGCGAGCCCAGGCCACCTGCAGGAACTGCGTCAGGTGTGTTCTCAGCAGTGGCAGCGCCGGACTTGTCTGTGAGTCCCTTGACAAAATCGCCAATCTTGTCACGGTTTTGATAGCCCGCAACAGCCACCAATCCAAGCAGCGCAGCGAGTGAAGGCATTGAGGAATGAGTTTTGGCCATG
>JANMEM010000324.1:0-2911 GCA_031376985.1 Hyphomicrobiales bacterium | reverse complement strand
GACCGGAAATGTAACTCGCATCGTCCGACGCCAGAAATGCCGCGATAGATGCGATTTCCGACGGTTGGCCCACACGGCCCAAGGGTGTGCGTGACAACACGCGGTTCATGGCCGTCTTGTCATTGGCCACACCCTTCAACATATCCGTCATGATCGAGCCGGGGCCAATGGCGTTGACGCGAATGCCATGTTCGGCCAGTGCCAAGGCAGCGACCGCAGTCAACTGTTTCACACCACCTTTTGACATGGTGTAGGGTGCTATGACGGGTATCGCCAATGTGTCGTTCACCGATGAAATGTTGACGATGGCACCCGCCTTGCGACCACCTTTCACCTGTTCAACCATGTGGCGGGATGCTTCCTGCGTGAGCAGAAATGCGCCTTTCAGATTGACGCCGATAACCTTGTCGAAATCATCTTCCGTAATATCGAGGAAGTTCTTTGCGATTGAGATTGCCGCATTGTTCACGAGCAGATCAATCGCACCGTGGGCCTTCACAACCGCAGCAACCGCGGATTTGATGTCATCTGATTTTGAAACATCACAATGCACATAGTCGGCACCCATGGATTTTGCTGCTGCTTCGCCTTCGGTATCCAATACATCGGCGATGGTGACAATGGCACCTTCGACGACAAAACGTTCAGCGATGGCCAAGCCAATGCCACGGGCTGCACCTGTGATCAGTGCAATGCGATTTTGAAGTTTCAATGGATGCTCCTAGTGGCCGTGGAAATTGCTGGTGGCGGTTTCCATCAACACCGACATGAATGCAACATGTCTCGCCCGTGACAAGGCACCGAGGGCCGTTCCCACCACATCCTTGTTGGTGAGCCAGCTTGTGGCGTCCCGTGTTTCATTCCATGCCGTTTCATTCAGCGGCGAAATGTCTTCAATGTTGGGCGGATAGATCGCCGTGATGCGAATGCCCGTGCCACGCAGTTCCTGGCGCAAAGCGTCGGTCAATCCAGCCTGTCCATGTTTGGAAGCGATATAGGCCACCGATGCGCCTTGCAGAGGCACATTGGTCATGCCGCTGATCGAGACCATGTTCAGAACATCCGCAGCTTCGGAATTCTTCAGGAGCGCCAGCAAACCGCGCGTCAGTAATAGTGTGCCTGTAATGTTGGCGGTGATAGTTTGGGAAATCGCAAGCGCATCGTGACTGTGCATTGGGCCCGACAACCATGTAGCTGCATTGTTGATGAGAATGTCGAGGGGGTGGCTTTCATCCCGCCACTTCTTAGCAAAAGTCGTCACATCAGAAATGTCTGACATGTCGAGCACGACAGTATCCGGTTTCGTCCCCGTGCGCAGGCGGATTGATTCGGCGAGGGAATAGAGATTTTCCGGACTGCGACCGGAAATTGTCACCTTCGCACCGAGGTCAGACAATACCACAGCGAAAGCTGCACCAAGACCGCGCCCGGCCCCTGTGATGAAAACATGTTTGCCCTTGATGTTATCCATCGGAGTTCCCTTAGTATGTGTCAGCCGATTTCACCATGCGGGCAAATGCGGCGATGATCAATGCTGCCAGCACGGTAATCCCAAGTCCCCATTGCAGGTTGCTGAACTGCGCCGCAATGCCGATCAAGGGTGGCCCCGCGAGGAAGCCGGAATAGCCCATGGAGGTGACAGCGGCGATGCCACGACCCGGTGCGTCTGGTTCCAGTCGACCCCCGCCTGCAAACAAGACAGGAGCCACATTACCAATGCCAATGCCGCCGATTGCAAAAGCGACAAGTGCCATCGGTACACTTGGAACGACCAATGCAGCTGCGGTTCCGGCTGCTGTGAGCAATGCGCTCCACATCACCATGGGGACGGCTCCAAATTTCTGTCGCAGCATATCGCCTGTGAAGCGCGAAACAGCCATTCCGGTTTGATAGAAACCAAAGGCCATGGCCGCCGTTGCAGCATCAATGGTGAAGCGGTCCTGTAACATGATGGCGCCCCAATCGGCAACCGAGCCTTCAATCATCAGCGCGAGAAAGCAAAGTGCGCCGAGACCAATGGTAGCTTTGGTGGGCCAAGCAAAGTGTGAACCGGAAAGTCCTTTGTCCACTTCTGCGGGCAGGAAAAAGCGGGAGCAAATCAACACGCCAATTGCGCAAACACTGCTGATGATCGCGAGCTGATAATATTCCCCGACTTGCCCAAGCAGCCACGCACCCCCGATTGTGCCGATGGCAGCACCCACACTGAAGCCGCCGTGAAATCCTGACATGACAGGTTGCTTCAAAGCCTTCTCTACTGCAAGGCCGTGAGCATTCATGGCGACGTCCATCGATCCCACTGACGCACCAAGGAACATGCCGCCGAGCATGAACAGAGGAAGCGTGGGTGCGAGGGCAGGGCCGAACAAGAAGGCAGAAAAACACAAGCCGCCGATCAGTGTGACAAAGGCACTGCCCTTCTTGTTGATGATGGCGCCAGCGATCGGCATGGCAATCACGGCTCCTGCGGCGAATGACAAGAGTGCGACACCAAACATGCCAAGTCCGGTTTCAAGCCTCAGCTTCGCGAGCGGAATATGCGTGACCCATCCCCCCAATAAAGTGCCATGGATCAGGAACACGGCCATGATGGCGCGGCGGGCAGCAGTCGGATTGTCGGGCATGAAATTTCCAATTGGATTGAAGATGCAAGGTGAAGTCGTGTATCGCAATCCCCATGACCGCTCAACCCGACAGCAGATACGCCATCACCTTTGTTTTTATCACTGTGTTTTTGGACATGGTGGGCTTCGGCCTGATCATGCCTGTATTGCCGAAACTGATCACCACGGTTGGGCATATCACCATCGCCGAGGCAGCATCGATTGGGGGATGGATGTTTTTTGCGTTCTCGCTGATGCAATTCGTATTCGGCCCGACAATGGGAAATTTGTCTGACGCTTTTGGGCGA
>JANMEM010000307.1:0-1704 GCA_031376985.1 Hyphomicrobiales bacterium | reverse complement strand
CAAATGACGGATACGCGGCTTGCGACCAAGGAGGAACTTTATGGTTTCTATGGTCATTTGGAAGAAGAACTGGACACCTCCGGCTTCTTCAAAACCGATAAGCTCAAGCCCAGCATGATGCGGAATTTGCGCAACCTGTTTTCGCGGGCCACCCTGTCGGAACAGGAAGTGCGGACCTTGCGCGGCATGATCTCATCGCTGACGCGGAAACATTTACGCGGGCGAGGGGAAAAATCCGATGGCTGAGAAGCCGCGCATCCTCCTTTTTGACTCCGGAATGGGCGGCCTCACCGTTGCCCGCGCGGTGGCCAAGCAATTGCCGCATGCGCATCTGGTCTATTCCGCCGATAATGCGGGCTTTCCCTATGGGGCGTGGAAAGAGCAGGCGTTGGTGAAGCGCATCGTTTTGGTCATTGGCAAACTGATCGACACGGTGAAGCCCGATGTGGTGGTCATTGCCTGCAACACGGCCTCGACCATTGCGCTGAACGAATTGCGTGCCGCCTACAAAGTGCCTTTCGTCGGCACGGTGCCTGCCATCAAGCCCGCTGCGGCACTGACCAAAACCGGTGTCATCGGCGTGTTGGCAACGCCCGGTACGGTGAGCCGGGAATACACCCATTCGCTGATCCACACCTACGCATTCCACTGCAAGGTTTTGCTACACGGTGCGCCACGACTGGCGGAAATTGCCGAACAGAAATTGCGGGGGCATCCAGTTGACCTGGAAGAGTTGCGCAATGAAGTGGCCCCGGTATTCCGCAAGCGCGATGGCAAGCCGACGGATGTGGTGGTGTTTGGCTGCACGCATTATCCGCTGTTGACGGAAGACATTGCAAAGGTGGCACCCTGGCCTGTGACTTATATTGATCCGGCACCTGCGATTGCGCGGCGCACGGCGGATATTGTCGAGGAGACGCGGCTGAATGGCGCTGATGCGGCGGTGCCGGAACACGGCACGGTGATTTTGACGTCCGCACGGGGCAGTGCATCAGAAACCCTGACCGCTTATGGGGCAATGGGATTTCCAAGGCATATGGTTCTGGATTTGGCGGTTTAGTGAAGGCCCTCATCCGTCTCGCTGCGCTCGCCACCTTCTCCCGCAAGCGGGAGAAGTGAAGTGTTGTTTCACCTCTCCCGTTTGCGGGAGAGGACGGTGCGAAGCACCAGGTGAGGGACGAGTCACTTGTACAACCCCATCGTCAGTCCACGGACCAAATGTTTCTGCACCAGCATGACGAATACAAATGCGGGCAGCAGCGCCGTCACTGTGAGTGAAGAAATAAGGCCCCACATGTTCATGACAAGTATTCCTGCCTGCACAGGCATTGTCCGCAGGTTCTGCGTCAGGAACAGCGACAGCAGAAACTCCGTCCACGAAAAGATGAAAACCAATATCGCAGTGGCGGCAATGCCACCCTTCACCATCGGCAACACCACTTTCACAAATGTCTCCCAGCGGGTTGCGCCATCAAGTTTTGCGGCTTCGGAAATTTCAGGCGGTACGTCGTCGAAAAAGGATTTCAGCAACAGTATGGCGAAGGGCAGGTTCGTGCCGGAGTGGGCCAGCGCCACGCCGAGTCGTGTGTCGAGCAAGCCCGCGGAATGGTAGATCATGACCAGTGGAAATATGATGGCGATGGGGGGCATGAAGCGTTGCAGCAACACCAGATTAAGCCAACTGGACTTCTGCCTGAAGGTGAA
>JANMEM010000306.1:0-2197 GCA_031376985.1 Hyphomicrobiales bacterium | reverse complement strand
GGCGTCTTATGTTGTAAACCGCATCAACGGCAAAGGCAGCGTTGTCATGTTCGTGTTTGACGCATTTCCGCCGGTTCAACAGCGCGGCGTGATTGCCGATGCGATTTTCAAGAACAACCCCGACATCAAGGTGCTGGACCGTGTGACGCCTGATGTAAAAGACGGTGGCATTGCTGACAGCCGTGCCAAGATGGAAGCCATCCTCGCGGCACACCCGGAAAAGGGATCGATCTCCGCGGTCTGGGCCGCATGGGATCAACCCGCGCTTGGTGCCTTGCAGGCCATTGAAGCGGCAGGCCGTGGTGGTGAAGGCATTGTGATCACCGGCATTGACGCCAACCCAGAAGCCCGCGCGGCCATTGCCAATGGGAGCAATTTTGAAGCCTCGATGGCACAGGATTTCAAGGGCATTGGCGCAGCCGTAGCCCTTGCTGTGAAGCGCCACATTGGCGGTGAAAAAATCGTGCAGGGCGTTACCTACGTGCCAACGAAGCTGGTCACCAAACTCAACGCGAGTGAATGAGTTCGTCTGATACTCCTGAAAAGGTGGGCGTGCTGAAGTCGTTGCAGACTTATGGCACGCTCGTTTGCTTTGTTGGCCTGATCGGGTTTTTCTGGTGGATGCTGCCGGATACCTTCATGACCGGTCGCAACATCATCAACATCACCCAGCAAATGAGCATGCTGGCCGTGGTCGCTTTTGCCATGACGGTGGTGATGGCCATGGGGGATTATGATTTGAGTGTGGGCTCCATGGCCACATTGTCTGGCATCGTTGCCGCAGTGGCGTTTCGCGATACGGGGTCGGTTGCAATCGGGGTGATGCTGGCTATTGCTGTTGGCGTGTTGGGTGGAGCACTCAATGGGTTTCTTGTGAGCTTCATCGGCATTCTGCCTTTCGTCACGACACTTGGCACGCTCACCATTTTCAGTGGCCTAGCGTTTTTGCTGAGCGAGGGCAAAACCATATTTGGTGGTGACATCCCATCCAGCTTTTCAGGTTTTGCCAAGGGCGGCATTCCACTTTGGTCAAATGGTGAGCAAGTGTTGCTGTTGCCAAACCTCACCATTCTTGCGGCGATCATACTCCTCGCCGTGTGGTTCATGCTCCATAAGTTTGTTGTCGGTCGTCACATCTACGCCATGGGCGGAAGCGCTGAAGCGGCAAGACTTGCAGGCGTCAACACTCGCGTGACGCGCCTTGCCGCTTTCACAATCACGGGCCTTGGCGCCGCCATTGCGGGCCTGATGTATGCATCGCGAGTCGCCTCTGCCAACCCCACACAAGGCAGTGGCCTGATGCTCGACGCCATCGCCGCTGTATTCCTCGGCATGACCATCAGCCGCCATGGCGAACCCCGCGTGATCAACACGCTGGTGGGCGTGTTGATCATCGGTGTTCTGAGCAATGGCCTGACACAGTTGAGTGTTGACAGCTACGTGCGCGACATATTGGTGGGAACAATCATCATTGCGGCAGTGGCAGCGGGAAGTTTCGAAAAGTTGAGGCGCAATTAGGCAGACAATGCCCCTGCATTTGCCTTCACCCAAGGTTCAAATGCTTGCGGATCAATGCCTGTCAGTTTCTTGTAGTCGGCGGGTGTACCGGACAAATCACCTTGCGCCGTTGCAACATCGAAGGAGGCAAACATGCGGGCCATGCCCTCGGGCAGGCCAGCTCCGATCATGCCCTGTACGAGTCCTTCAACAGGAACGTGAACAACGCTCAAGGATTTCCCGGTTGCGCTGCTGACCAGACTGGCGACGTCGTTGACCGTATATTTTTTACTGCCCGACAATGTGTAAGTGGCTTTTTCAGCTTTGTCGGATGACAACGCGGCTGCGGCTGCGCGGGCCAGATCGTCGCGCGCAATGAAAGCGGTTTTGCCCTGTGCCGCTGCTGAATATTGTGTGCCGGATTTCAGGGCCTGCGGGATTGAGAAGAACAGGTTTTCGAAATACCAGTTGTTGCGCAGAACTGTCCAACCCTTGAGCGTTGAATCAGCAAGTGCCTTTTCCGTGCCTGCATGATCAGGCGCAAACAGCACCGCAGATGTGTTCGCATTGGGCATCGATGTATAAATCACATGGCCGACGCCTGCCTTTTCGGCAGCTTTCACCGCATTCACATGCTGTTTTATGCGTTGACCCGGTTCCATGGCGCTGGTGCTGATCAACAACAGCCGGGTTGCGCCGG